>JAGNPP010000358.1 GCA_017989575.1 Chryseobacterium sp. | reverse complement strand
CACCAACACAGGAACTTGGGCAGCAGGCGCAATCAAAGAAGCTAAGATGATTGCAAATGTAGATGAGGTGGCAACTTCCAAAGAAGCCAACTATTCTTACATTCCTAAAGAATTTAAAGTAGGTTCAGAATACGATTATTTCCATTGCACATCCAACAACACGATTTTCGGAACGCAGATGAAAGAATTCCCGAAAGTTGATACACTTTTGGTTTGCGATATGTCATCTGATATTTTCAGTAGAGAATTGGATTTTTCTCAGTTTGATTTGATCTACGCAGGCGCTCAGAAAAATATGGGTCCAGCTGGCGCAACTTTGGTGGTTGTAAAAAAATCAATTCTTGGAAAAACAGGAAGAACGATTCCAACTTATTTGGATTACGCCGTTCATATCGATAAAGAATCAATGTCCAACACGCCTCCTGTTTTTGCAGTTTATGCGTCTTATTTGACATTAAAACATCTTGAAGAAAATGGCGGAATTGCAGCTGCTGAAGCAAGAAATAATGCAAAAGCAAAATTATTGTACGACGAGATCGACAGCAATCCAAATTTCCAAGGCGTTTCTGCTGTAGAAGACCGTTCTTTTATGAATGTAACTTTCACTTTGACAGATGAATCCAAGCAAGAAGCTTTTGATAAAGCTTGGAAAGCAGCAGGAATCAGCGGACTGAATGGACACAGAAGCGTTGGCGGTTACAGAGCAAGTATCTACAACGCAATGCCAATCGAAAGCGTACAAGTTTTAGTAGATGTGATGAAAAGTATTTAAAATTGATAATAGATTTTCAGACCAGAGACAATAGACTAAAATTCAAAAATTTAAAGTAGAAATATCTGATTTTATTTTCTGAATCAAAATCTTCAATCTCTTAATAAAATAGGAACGTCCTCAATTATTTGAGGACGTTTTTTTGTTAATTTAATGTTAATCAACAGAAAAATCGTATCTTAGCACACCTTGAAATTGAACTCAAACAAATGAAAGGAACTCAACAACCAAAGCATTTTTGAATTAAACAATGATTGTATTAGCCAATGATGGAATCTCCGAAATGGGGATTCAACTTCTGAAGAAAGCAGACATTACTGTTTTAGAAGCCAGAGTTTCTTCGGAACATCTGGGCAAGTTCATCAATGATAACAAAGTTGATGTTCTTCTAGTAAGAAGCGCAACTCAAGTCAGACAAAACCTGATAGACGAATGTCCAAATCTCAAAATAATTGGACGAGGTGGAATCGGGATGGACAATATTGATGTAGAATATGCAATTGACAAAGGAATCTACATCATCAATACACCAAAAGCTTCCTGCAAATCTGTTGCAGAATTGGTTTTTGCTCACTTTTTTTCGTTGGCAAGATTTCTTCACGAGAGCAATAGATTGATGCCTTTGGAAGGTGAAACTCATTTTAATGCCCTTAAAAAATCCTTTAATAATGCTTCGGAACTTTCCGGAAAAACACTCGGCGTTGTCGGGATGGGAAACACCGGAATCGAAGTGATTAAAATCGGTATTTCTTTGGGAATGAAAATCTTAGCCTACAACAGAACGCCGAAAACTGAAAAAGTAGAAATCAATTTCTATGATGGGCAATCTTTGAATTTTGAAATTAAATCCGTAACTTTAAATGAAGTTTTAGAAAACTCGGATTTTATAAGCCTCAATACAGGTTTTACTAATCAATATATCATCGATACCAATGAGTTTGCAATGATGAAAGACGGCGTATTCATCGTCAACACAGCAAGAGGCGGTGTGATGAATGAAGTTTCTATGATAGATGCCATCGAAGATGGAAAAGTAGCCGGTGCGGCATTAGACGTTTTCGAAAAAGAGCCAGCTCCCGAAGTGGAAATCCTTATGAATCCAGCAATGTCACTCTCTCCACACGTTGGTGGAAACACGATTGACGCACAAAATAGAATTGGTGAAGAACTTGCCATTCAAATTATTAAACTGAAAGACCAAATATAAATATGCCAGTATTTAAACCCTTTAAAGGAATCAGACCTAACCACGATTTTGTTGATATTTTCCCGACTTATTCTTTGGATAATTTTTCGCAGGAAGAAATCAACAAAAAATCTCAGCAAGACCATTCATATATCCAAATGATAAAGCCGGCTGTCGTGAGTAAATCTAAAGATATAGACAGAAATCTGAGAAAAATACGGTCCAATTATGAAGAGTTGTTGGAGGAGAAAAAACTGACGCAGGATGACTCTGCCTATTATCTTTACGAGCAGACATTGCCCAACAAAACCAGTTTTCGAGGTCTAATGGGACTTGTGAGCGTAGATGATTTCTGGGAAGGAAAAATCAAAAAACACGAATCCACGATTACAGAACGCCGAATGAAAATGGCGCACTATCTGGAAAAAGTCAATATCCAAGCGGAACCGGTTCTTTTGACTTATCACGCTAATTCTAAAGTAGAGTTGCTGATGAACCACGAACAAAAAAACGTTCCAATCATCAATTACACCGATGAAAAAGGCGTAAAACATAAAATCTGGAGAATTGATAACAGACTGAAACTTCAACAGTTCAAAGAGGTTTTGGATCCGATTGATTCTTTTTACATCGCAGACGGACATCATAGAATTGGATCTGTTGCAGAATATGCGAAAAAACAGAGAGATAAGTACAAAAGATCGCACGGAACAGAGCATTACAACTTTGTTTACAGCTTCATAGTCTCCAACC
>JAGNPP010000357.1 GCA_017989575.1 Chryseobacterium sp. | reverse complement strand
ATATTATTTCCATGGCGCTTCAATTATTCATAATAGGGGAGAGAAGCATTTTGGGAATTGGATTACAATCGCATCTTATATGGATAAGGCTTATCGTGAAGAAAAAGATTTTTATAACAAGAAATTAATTTTGGAATATCTGGTCGATTTTAAAGCAACAACTTTACAAATGAATTGGAAAGCGCAGAAAAATGAAAAGCTATGGAAAAGAAGCTACGTTGCTTATAAACAAATGAAATCTTTGAGCATTACAGATTATTTCTCTTCAAATTATTCTGCAAAAATAAAAAAGCAGGACTTATTTTATCGCCTGCCTTTGTTTGTTGATACAAATTTTTCCGATGGAGATTTGACCGATAATTACAGTCTTTTCACGCCATCTTCTTTTGCTAAAATGCCTTTTACATCATAAATAATTCCTTTTTCGGAAAGAAGATTTTTGATGTTAAGATTCTCAAATTCTTTATGAGAAACTGCTAAAACTACAGCATCATATTTTTTGAAAGGTGGTTTTGTTGAGGTTTCCAGACCGTATTCGTGTTTCACTTCTTCTGGATTAGCCCAAGGATCGTAAATCGAAACATTGATTCCATAATCTTCCAGGTTTTTCACAACATCTACCACTTTGGTATTTCTAACGTCAGGACAATTTTCTTTGAAGGTAAATCCTAAAACCAAAACATCAGAACCGTTAACTTTTAGATCCTGTCTTAGCATTTGTTTTACGGTTTCACTGGCAACATATTGCCCCATCGAGTCATTCATTCTCCGCCCAGCTAATATAATTTCCGGATGATAACCGAATTCCTGAGCTTTCTGTGCCAGATAATAAGGATCTACACCAATACAGTGCCCGCCAACCAAACCTGGTTTGAACGGAAGGAAATTCCATTTTGTACCAGCCGCAGTTAATACATCATGAGTGTCGATTCCCATCAGGTTGAAAATCTTTGCCAATTCGTTTACGAATGCGATATTAATATCCCTCTGAGAATTTTCTATCACTTTAGCCGCTTCAGCAACTTTAATTGTCGGCGCCAGATGCGTTCCTGCAACAATCACCGATTTGTAAAGATCATCTACAATTTTTCCGATTTCCGGCGTAGAACCAGCAGTCACTTTTAGGATTTTTTCAACGGTATGAAGTTTATCACCTGGATTGATTCTTTCCGGAGAATAACCAGCGAAGAAATCAACATTGAATTTCAATCCCGAATTTTTTTCCAAAACAGGAATGCATTCTTCCTCTGTAACTCCAGGATAAACAGTGGATTCATAAATCACAATGTCTCCTTTTTTCAGTACTTTGGCAACTGTTTCGCTCGCTTTGTAAAGCGGTGTAAGATCGGGACGATTGTTTTTGTCAACAGGTGTGGGTACTGTTACAACATAAATGTTAGAATCTGCAATGTCTTCATACTTATTGGAACAGAATAATCCTGTTTCTCCAAAATCCGGATTGTTTGGAACCAAAGCGGATTTCAGTAAATCATCTTCGACTTCCAGTGTATCATCTTTTCCGGCGTTGAGATCTGCGATTCTTTTTTCATTAATGTCAAATCCTACAACAGGATATTTTGTAGAGAATAATCTTGCTAAAGGAAGGCCTACATAACCAAGACCTATGATTGTAATTTTATGATCCATTGTTTTATTTTAGATTGTTCCAGTACCATTTTACAGCTTCTTTCAAACCTTCTTTCATAGAGTGTTTTGGCTGATATTCTAATAATTTTTTTGCTTTATCAATACTCGCAAGAGAATGCGGAACATCGCCTTTTCGGTAATCCCCGTAGATGACTTCTACATCTGCAATTTTAGGATCAAAATCGGATAGATATTCTTTAAGATTACTTACAAGATCATTCAAAGTTGTTCTTTCTCCGAAAGCCGTATTGTAAACCTGGTTTACTGACGCTGAGTTATCCGAAGTTAATGCCAAAAGATTCATCAAAATAACATTGTCTATATAAGTGAAGTCTCGGGAATATTCTCCACCACCATTGATAACCGGAGATTCGTGATTCATCAATTGCATAACAAATTTTGGAATAACAGCAGCGTAAGCGCCATTTGGATTTTGCTTTCTTCCAAAAACATTAAAATATCTCAAACCGATGGTGTCAAAATCATAGGTTCTTTTAAAAACATCCGCATATAACTCGTTAACATATTTTGTAATCGCATACGGCGACAATGGTTTGCCAATCACATCTTCCACCTTTGGAAGACTTTCAGAATCGCCATAAGTAGAAGAACTTGCAGCATAAACAAATCTTTTTACGTTGGCATCTCTTGCTGCAACCAACATATTCAGGAATCCGCCAACATTTACATCATTGCTGGTGATTGGATCATTGATTGACCTTGGAACAGAACCCAAAGCCGCTTCGTGCAACACAAAATCCTGATTTTCACAAGCCACTTTACAATCTTCCAGATTACGGATATCGCCTTCTATTAATTTGAAATTTGGGTGATTTTTGATTGCTTCCAGATTTTCTCTGAAACCTGTAGAAAAGTTATCAAGGCAAGTCACATTTGCGCCCAGACTTATAAGTTCTTCACAAAGATTGGAACCAATAAAACCAGCGCCACCCGTGACCAGAATATTTTTATTGTTAAGTTTATTTTTAAAATCGTTCATAGTTTAAGAGTAATATTTCTCTAAGATCCCGCAAAGATATGATTCTTTGTTATTAAGATTGTTAATTCTAAAAT
>JAGNPP010000101.1 GCA_017989575.1 Chryseobacterium sp. | reverse complement strand
CGTTTATGCTTATATAGATAACAACGCATCTAATTCTGTAGGTTTCTATCCTGTAAGTAGTACTACAGGAAGTTTGACTTTTGATTTTCCTTATGAAGAAGGAGCAACAATTAGTGCTTATGAAAACAAAAGCTCTTCTGTCACCAATTTGTTCTACGCCAACAATATGATTCACGATATTTTCTACAAATTCGGTTTCAAGGAGACGAACCAAAACTTCCAGACCAATAATTTTGACAATGGCGGTATAGGTAACGACGCAGTTTTTGCAGAAGCTTATGATGGTAGCGGATACAATAATGCTAATTTTTCTTCTGGATATGAGAGAAAAGTCGGAAATACCAATCAAGTATTAGCGCCTAGAATGCAAATGTTTCTTTGGAATCAAAGAGTTGCTCTTAAAAAGAGATTATTTTACAACGATGCTGCTTACTCAGATAGAGCTGCAGTAAATACCGCGAATCTGTTCTACGGATCCAATGGCACACCTGGCTATTACACTGGAAAAAATTTAATGGAAACAGGAGTAACTGGCGATGTTGCAATCCCAACTCTTGATACAGCTTGTACTGCTTTAACCGCAGGAAGTCTGACTGGTAAAATAGCTTTAGTAACCTATACAGGCTGTAACTTAGATGTTAAAGTACGAAATGCTAAAAATGCAGGAGCTGTTGGAGTTATCATAGATAGAACCAATTCCTCAGTAACAGATGTTTATTTAAATTCAACACCAACTGATATTAATATTCCAGCAATTATAGTGGGTAATGCTGAAGCAGCTTTTATTGCAAGTGAAATTACAGGTGGAAATACTGTGAATGTGACTTTAAAAGATTTGGGCGTTGGTTATAAAAACTCAAGTTTTGACAATGGTGTCATCATTCACGAATATGGCCACGGAATATCTAACAGACTTACAGGACAAGGGTACAGTTGCCTGACAAGCCCAGAACAAATGGGAGAAGGATGGTCAGATTTCTTTGCTTTGATGCTAACCAATAAGCCAAACGCAACAGCCACTACCCCCAGAGGAATCGGAACATATTCCAACAACACCGCTACTACCGCGGTAGGAATCAGACAGTACAGATACAATACCAATATGGCAGCAAACCCACTTACTTACGCAAGTACAAACACCACACAAGGTCAGCCGCATGCTATTGGTACAATATGGGCAACTATGCTTTGGGATCTACATTGGAAAATGGCAGAAAAATATGGTTATAATTCTGATGTAACCGCAGATCCAAACTCTGGAAGCGCAAAGACACTTCAATTGGTAATGGATGGATTGAAAAATCAACCTTGTAATCCTGGTTTTATCTCTGGAAGAGATGCAATTTTACTTGCAGACGAGCTTGCAGGCGGCGCTGACAATTGTCTTATTTGGAATGTTTTTGCACGAAGAGGTTTAGGCGTTAGCGCTTCAGCGGGTAGTGCATCATTAATTAATGATCAAGTAAACGGCTTTGATGTTCCGGAAGGATGCGTGCTTGCGACAGATGACATTGCTAAGAATAAAGCATTCGGCATCTATCCAAATCCTGCGAAAGGAGAATTCTTCATCAAAACAGCTCCAACAGTTGGAAACGCAACTGTAAAAGTTGACATCATCGACTTGAGTGGTAAAACTGTTAAGTCTTTGGAAAGAAAGAAAAACAGTTCAGAATCGGTTTCTACCCAAGGCCTTGTAAGAGGAACTTACCTTGTCGTAATTACTGAAAATGGAAAATCTGATGCACAAAAATTGATTGTAGAATAATCTGCAAAAATCAATATGAATTAAAAACCTTTTTAGAAAAATCTAAAAAGGTTTTTTTCTTTTGTAATCTTAACAAACTTTAGCATTCATAATAATTGGCATCAATCTTGAAAACATAACTTTGCATTATCCAAAATTGCAAATATTAATGAAAAATCATACAACAAAATGCTTATCGGTATTAGCTTTTACAGGTTTTAGTTTACTTGTAAGCAGTCAAACTATTGACAATAAGTCTAAAACTATTTTAGATGACATTACAAAAAGCTACAAAAGCAAAAAGAATTCTTATTTCAAATTTTCTTATACAACGGGAAGCAAAAGCGATACCCAAAGTCAAACGGGAATTTTCTATTCCGATAACAACCGATACAAATTGAAAATAATGGGTGTCGAACAGATTTTTGACGGCAACAAGGTTTACAACATCAGCGAAGAAGATAAGGAAATCACGATTGCAAAACCAAATGAAAACCAAACACACTTTTCACCATTAAGCTATTTGGATTCTTATAAAAAAGACTATAATGTAACTTACTCTGGAAAGAAAACAATTAGCGGAATTCCAGTTGATATCATTACTATGAAACCCGTAAAAGCTAATGGGCTAAAAAGTGTAACTTTATATGTTAACACACCACAGAAGAAACTTATCAAATTGGAACAAATCTCAACCAATAATGATCTTGCTGTAATTTCCATCAATAATTATAAAGAAAATCAAACACTTTCTCCGTCAATTTTTAGTTTTGACAAAACAAAATATCAAAATTACTTAATTACAGAATTGTAATAATTTACTATCCTCTAACAAGAAAGCCTTGCAGTTGCAAGGCTTTTTTTATATACTATGTTTTATTATTTCTTTTTCACTTTAAACGAATCTGCTCCGGGATATGGCTGCAAATAACCGAGATTCCAATTAGATTGCAACAGGGATTCTATAAACAGATCTTCTCTATATTTATGTGGATCATAAGGTGTTTTCAAACTTACGTCTGCAATATTTCCTTTCACATTCCACCAAAATGCGCTCCATCCTCCTCGCAATTCTTTGATGATTTCGAAAACTGTTTTTCCAGTGGCACGATTCATCAATTTAGCAAAAACCTGCCCTTCGGATGTGGTTAATTCACGGAGTTGCTTTTCATATTCGCCTGCCAGAATATTTTGTCGGTTTTTGATGTATTTTGTTTTTTCAGAACCCTTCATACTGGCACTTTCACTCTGGATATCACGATATTGCTGCAAAGCGTGGACAAACAAAGGATAAACACGGTTCAGCTTTTTATTAAGAAAGAAATAAAAATTTCTATCCAATTGATTATTAAAATGAGGATTTGCTCGTAAAACCAACTCATCCAAAACAATTACCTGCTCGCCGTTGATGGTATAGATTTTCGCTTTTTGAGCTTCATCGTAGTAGTATTCATTCCCAAATTCATCTTTTTTCAGTTTGCTTTTTGGGATATCATCAAACGATTTCAATTCCAAAGTATCTTGTTGCGAAAAACAAAATATCCCAACAAACAGAAAAAGAATCGGAAACAATTTATTAAAATTCATTACTTTTACCTTCATAAAAAAGTTAACAAAATTTAACATCAAAAATCATTCCTTCCTTATATGAAATTCGAAAATAAAGCAATTAAATTTCTAGAAGAATATCTCAATACAGCCTCTCCTACAGGTTATGAACACAACGGACAAAAAGTTTGGATGGATTACATCAAACCTTATGTTGACAAAATAGAAGTCGATCATTACGGAACAGCTTACGGGATCATCAATCCAGAAGCTGATTTCAAAGTAGTAATAGAAGCTCACGCCGACGAAATCTCTTGGTATGTGAATTACATTACAGACGATGGATTGATCTACGTTATCAGAAATGGCGGATCAGACCAAACCATCGCTCCATCAAAAGTCGTGAATATCCACGGAGAAAAAGGCATAGTGAAAGGCGTTTTCGGATGGCCGGCAATCCACACCAGAAGCGCAAACCAAAACGAACCAACGCCTAAGATTGAAAATATCTTCATCGATTGTGGCGCAACGACAAAAAAAGAAGTGGAAGAATTGGGAGTTTTCGTTGGCTGTATGATCACTTACCCAGATGAGTTTTTTGAACTGAATGACAGATATTTCGTTTGCCGAGCACTTGACAACAGAATTGGTGGTTTTATGATCGCCGAAGTTGCAAGATTATTAAAAGAGAACAAAAAGAAACTGCCGTTCGGACTTTACATTACCAATTCCGTGCAAGAAGAAGTTGGACTTTATGGCGCAGATATGATTGCTGACACCATCAAACCAAACATTGCCATTGTGACAGACGTAACCCACGACACCACAACGCCAATGATTGAAAAGAAAAAAGAAGGTGACCAAAAATGTGGCGACGGACCAGTTGTGTTCTTCGCGCCAAGCGTACATCACACCATCCGTGAATTAATTATCGACACTGCGAAAACAAAAGAAATCCCTTTCCAAAGAGCGGCAGCAAGCAGAGCAACTGGAACAGATACAGACGCTTTCGCCCACTCAAACGGCGGTGTTCCAAGCGCATTGATCTCTTTACCTTTGCGATATATGCACACGACCGTAGAAATGGTTTCCAAAGAAGACGTCAGCAATGTCATCAAATTGATTTACGAAAGTCTTCTGAAAATAGAACCAACAATGAAGTTGAAATACCATTAAGTTTTTAGGATTTAGGTCTCAGTTATACCTTAATCCTAAAACCTTAATCCTAATATCTAATTAAGTAAAAATGAAAACAAAACTTATTGCACCTTCCCTACTTTCTGCAGATTTTGGAAATCTACAGAGAGACATCGAGATGCTCAACAACTCCCAGGCAGACTGGTTTCACGTAGATGTGATGGACGGCCGATTTGTCCCAAACATCTCATTCGGATTTCCCGTGATGAAAACCGTTCAACAACACGCTAAGAAATTCGTGGACGTTCATTTGATGATTGTAGAGCCTGAAAAATACGTCGAAGAATTCATCGAGTTGGGAGCCGACTTGGTTTCCGTGCATTACGAAGCCTGCGTTCACCTTCACAGAACGATTAATTTGATTCAAAGCAAAGGAGCAAAAGCCGGCGTTGTTTTGAATCCTTCTACTCCAGTTTTGATGTTGGAAGATATCATTGCAGACGTCGATTTGGTTTTATTAATGAGCGTTAATCCGGGATTTGGTGGACAGAAATTCATCGAGAATACTTATAAAAAGATCAGCGAAACCAAAGATTTGATTTTGAGCAACAATTCCACCGCATTGATTCAAATTGATGGTGGCGTGAATCTCGACAATGCTTCGAAGTTATTTGATGCCGGCGCAGACGTTTTGGTTGCCGGAAATGCAGTCTTCTCTTCTGCTGATCCAGAAAGAACGATTGAGCTCTTGAAGTTATAAAATTATTTGGAGCTTAATCCCGCTATCCGCTATATCTTTTTTGCCAAGGCTTTTCCCCCAGCAAAAAAGGATGCCGCTTCTATCGGGGCTATTGAAATACAAAAAAAATAGGCTATCAGTTTTGACAGCCTATTTTATATTTAATTTTCAGAAGAAATTAGAAAATCTCTCTTCCAGAAAAATGGAATTGCGCTTCGATCAATGCATTCTCGTCTGAGTCAGAACCGTGAACTGCATTTTCTCCGATGCTTCTTGCGAAAAGCTTTCTGATAGTTCCTTCAGCCGCTTCAGCAGGATTTGTAGCTCCAATTGTAGTTCTGAAATCTTCTACCGCATTATCTTTCTCCAAAACTGCTGCTACGATTGGACCAGAAGACATAAAGTCAACCAACTCTCCGTAGAAAGGTCTTTCAGAATGTACTTCATAGAATTTCTTAGCATCAGCAACTGTAAGTTGCGTCAATTTCAAAGCTTTGATTTTAAAACCAGCTTCACTGATTTTTCCAAGGATCGCACCAATGTGTCCATCTGCAATTGCATCTGGCTTGATCATGGTAAATGTGATTTTTCCTGACATTATTTTAATTTTTGTTTTAAAGAAGTGCAAATTTACAATATTTTTTTGTTACATTTGCTCTCGGAAATTCTTTTCTGGGAAAAGATATTTTTTGGCACACAGTTTGCTACTTAATATTCGATTCTCATGTTTAATTTGAGTTTTCATGGTTATTAGTTTTTACCCCAACTTCGGTTGGGGTTTTTTGTTTTTGTTCCTGAGAACTTGAAAATAAAAAAAACCGCCAAAACGATAAGCTCGTTTTGGCGGTTTTTTTACTATTTGACCTAAGTTAAACTGCTTAGGAAATTTGATCATTTAACAAATCCCGCAGCCCGACTTGAGTGGAAATCCTTTTTTGATTGGCATTAGCATTGGCAAAAAGATTGACTTCGTCGAACCACTTCGTTAGGTTTGGGAACGGAAGGCGGAAATAGCTCCCCAAACCTAATGCATATTCTAATCACCTTAATCTACAAATGCCAACTCGTCTGGATTTTTCACTGGATATTTCTCTGTGAAACATCCGAAACAATGGTTTGGCGATCCTAATATATTAATTAGATTATCAACACTTAGAAACTCCAAACTGTCAACATCCAGATATTTTCTCAATTCTTCTTTGTTCATATTGGCAGAAATCAAATCGTCCTTGGTTGGCGTATCGATTCCTAAGAAACAAGGGGCAATAATTGGCGGAGACACACTTCTAAAGTGGATTTCCTTTACACCTGCGTTTTTAAGAATCTTGACCAAACGTTTGGAAGTTGTTCCACGAACGATAGAATCATCGATGATTACAACTCTTTTACCTTTGATCTCGGAAACTATTGGATTCAGTTTCAGGTTTACCAAATGTTCCCTCATTTCCTGAGACGGAATAATGAACGAACGTCCAATATATCTGTTCTTGATCAAAACCGGTCTGAAAGGAATGCCTGAAGCCTTGGAAAAACCAATCGCGGCAGGAACTCCAGAATCCGGAACACCAATCACAATATCGGCGTCGACAGGCGCTTGTTCCCAAATTTTCATTCCGGATTTTTCACGCACTTCGTGAACGTTGATGCCTTCCAAAGTAGAATCTGGTCGTGCAAAATAAATGTACTCGAACGCACAGATTTTGTTGACACAGTCGTCTTTCACAATGTAAGACTGCAAACCTTTCTCGTTATCACTTGTATAAATAATCTCGCCAGGCAAAACATCGCGCACATATTGTGCTCCTACTCCATCCAACGCGCAACTTTCTGAAGCTACAACAAATGTATTCTCATCTACCGCACCCAAAACCAAAGGTCTGATTCCGTTGAAATCTCGGAACGCAAAAAATTTATTTCTTGTAAGTCCAACTACAGAATAGGCACCTTCGATCTTTTCCATCGTAGCTTTGATTGCGCCACGAAGTCCAAGGTCAAGATTTTTTTGAATTAATCTTAAAATCACCTCGGTGTCAGAAGTCGCACGGAAAACCACGCCTTCATCTTCCAATTCTTTTCTGAGTTGCTTTGCGTTGGTCAGATTCCCGTTGTGAGCGATGGAAAGGATGATCTGATCGTATTCATTCTTTGCAAAGAACGGTTGAAAGTTGTATTTCTTTTTATCTCCCGCAGTTGTATATCTGGTGTGGCCGATAACGGTGCTTCCCATATATTGCTGAGGATCTTCTATCGATTTGAAAACGTCCAAAACCAAACCTTCATCTTTTACAGAAAGGATTTTCCCGTTGTTTCCAACTGCAATTCCACAAGCCTCCTGACCACGATGCTGCAAAGCAAAAAGTCCAAACTGAGACAGTGAAAATGTATCCTGATTTTCTGTTGAATGCAATCCAAAAACGCCACATTCCTCTTCCATTTTATCAAAAGGATAATGTTCATCCCTTTCTTCTTTGGATAGATGTTTTGTTTCTTCGAATTCCTGATAGCGGTTTTGGAAAGCATATTTCGGTAATGTGCTATATTCTTGAAATTCTAAATCCATTTTTTTGGTTTTCGGATTATTTAGCTAAAGCTGTTTGAAGTCTGTTGAAAATTTCCACATACGCTTCTGTGATCTCGCCCAGATCTCTTCTGAATCTGTCTTTGTCAAGCTTCTTCATAGTATCTTTGTCCCAAAGTCTGCAAGTATCAGGAGAAATCTCGTCTGCCAAAACAATCTTGCCATCAGAGGTTTTTCCTAACTCGATTTTGAAATCTACAAGAATCACATTTGCTTTGTCAAAAAGATCGATCAAAAGTTTATTGATCTTATCTGTCAAAGCATACATTTCATTCAATTCATCATAAGTCGCAGCGCCAAGGAAAACAGCGTGATGATCGTTGATTAGCGGATCTCCTAACTCGTCTTTTTTGTAGCAAAGATCAAAAATAGTAACTGGAGATTTAATACCTTCTTCTACGCCTAACCTCTGAGCCATACTTCCTGCGACGTAATTACGAACAACCATTTCCAAAGGAATGATGTCCACTTTTTTTACCAATTGTTCTCTGTCATCCAAT
>JAGNPP010000005.1 GCA_017989575.1 Chryseobacterium sp. | reverse complement strand
TCGGTCTCATCCAGGATGGCCAATTTTGGATTCAGCATCATCATTTGGAAGATCTCGTTTCTTTTTTTCTCACCTCCGGAGAAACCTTCGTTTAGAGATCTGGAAAGGAAATCTTTTTTGATGCCCAGTTGCTCATATTTTTCACGGATTAGGCCAAGCATTTCTTTTGCGCCCATATCTTCCAGTCCATTTGCTTTTCTGGTTTCATTAAGCGCCGCTTTGATGAAGTTGGTAACAGAAACGCCAGGAATCTCAACCGGATATTGGAACGAAAGGAAAATCCCTTTGTGCGCTCTTTCCTCTGGTGCATCTTCCGCAATATCTTCGCCTTCGAAAAGGATGTTTCCTTCGGTTACTTCATAATCTTCTTTCCCTGCGATCACAGACGAAAGCGTAGATTTTCCAGCACCGTTAGGTCCCATAATTGCGTGAACCTCGCCTGGTTTGATCTCAAGATTGATTCCTTTTAATATTTCTGCGCCATCTTCAATTTTGGCGTGTAGGTTTTTGATTTGTAACATAGTTCTTATTCGTAATGTCCTTTTAGAGACAAAATATTTAATATTTCTATAGTATTTTCGTTGGTAACGTGATAAATAATTCTGTGTTCCCTGTCGATTCTTCTTGACCAAAATCCTTGAAGATCATACTTCAAAGCTTCTGGTTTTCCAATTCCTTCAAATGGATGTAATTGAATATCTTCAATTAAAGAATATATTTTATTCAATATTTTTTTATTTCCAGACTTTCTCCAGAAATCCAAATCGGATTTAGCTTTTTCTGAAAAATCTATTTGCATAATTCTTTCAATTCGTCCATAGTCATTCTGATGCCTTTTCCATCTTTGATGCTCTTATCGGCCTCCAAAATTTCCTTAACAAATTCAGGATTGTATGGACTTTCTTCTTTTTGTTCAATTTCAAAGCCCAGTGCTTTTGCAAGAGATTTAATGACTGCAAAATCTTTTTTCTTAACTTTTTTGAGAACAATTTCCATAACTTAATTATTATATTATAAGCCCTATTTAATATAGTTACCAAACAGGCTTTAATTATCTTTTGTTATTGTGAATTTATTTTAAATTAATGATTTTCAAATTCTTGATAAATGAAAAATGTTGGTCATTGGTTACCAGTGATTTATTGTTTTCAATAGCAATGGCTGCAATCCAAATATCGTTTTCAGGAATTGGTTTCCCTTGTTGTTTTAAATCAGATTTTATAGAAGCATAGATCTTAGCAGTGTCTTCTGTTGAATTAATAATTGAAACTTCTTCTGTGAATTTCTTTATTTGCTCAAAATGCTTTTCTTTATTTGAAGAATTCTCTGCGCCATAAAACAATTCACCAATTACAATTACGGGTATTTCGAAATCAAAATTATTCAAAAATGATTTTGTTTTCTCGTCTCCTCGAAACAAATCAATGATGATATTTGTATCTAGGACATTACCACTCATTGTCTATATTTTCTGCTCCTTTTTTTATAATATCTTCAATTTCTTTTGATTCTTCTTTGGACCAAATTCCCGAAAAGACATCAATGTTATTCGTTGATTTTTTATTTCTTTTGGATAACAAAAAATCAATAAAATCATTGACCTCTTCCTTCAAAGAATTAGGCAATATTTTTATTTTATTAATTAAAATTGTATTTTCCATTTCTAAATTTTTTCAAATTTACAAAATTCTATCCTACTGAACCTTCCAAAGAAATCTCCAATAATTTCTGAGCTTCAATAGCAAATTCCATCGGAAGCTTGTTCAAAACTTCTTTGCTGAATCCATTTACTATCAGTGCAATTGCTCTTTCCGTATCAATTCCTCTTTGGTTGCAATAGAAGATCTGATCTTCACCGATTTTTGAAGTCGTTGCTTCGTGTTCCAATTGTGCTGTAGGATCTTTGATCTCGATGTATGGGAACGTGTGTGCGCCGCATTCGTTACCCATCAAAAGAGAATCACATTGAGAAAAGTTACGCGCTCCTTTTGCAGAAGGCATTACTTTTACCAATCCTCTGTATGAGTTTTGAGATTTACCAGCAGAAATTCCTTTCGAAATAATTGTCGATCTAGAGTTTTTACCGATGTGGATCATCTTAGTTCCCGTATCAGCATATTGGTGATTATTCGTCACCGCAATCGAATAAAATTCTCCAATTGAGTTATCACCTTTCAAGATACAAGATGGATATTTCCAAGTCACGGCAGAACCTGTTTCCACCTGTGTCCAAGAGATTTTGGCTCTGTTTTCACAAAGTCCTCTTTTGGTCACGAAGTTGAAAACACCTCCTTTTCCTTCTGCATTTCCTGGATACCAGTTTTGAACGGTAGAATATTTGATCTCAGCGTCATCCATCGCAATCAATTCTACAACTGCCGCGTGAAGCTGATTTTCATCTCTTGATGGAGCTGTACAACCTTCCAAATATGAAACATAGCTTCCTGCATCAGCAATGACCAAAGTTCTCTCGAACTGTCCGGTTCCTGACTGATTGATTCGGAAATAGGTTGATAATTCCATTGGACATTTTACACCTTTTGGAATGTAGCAGAAACTTCCGTCAGAGAAAACTGCGGAGTTAAGAGCTGCGTAGAAGTTATCGCCTCTCGGAACTACTTTTCCAAGATATTTTTTAACTAAATCTGGGTGATTCTTGATTGCTTCCGAAATGGAGCAGAAGATCACACCTTTCTCCAACAAAGTCGCTTGAAAAGTCGTTTTCACGGAAACAGAATCCATTACGATGTCAACTGCTACATTTGAAAGTCTTTTCTGCTCTTCGATGTTGATTCCTAATTTAGCAAAAGTTGCCAAAAGTTCTGGATCCACTTCATCCAAACTTGCCAATTCTGGTTTTACAGTTGGCGCTGCATAATATTTTATCGCTTGGAAATCGGGTTTTTCATATTTGACGTTGGCCCAATCCGGTTCTGTCATTTTCTGCCAGATTCGGAAAGATTCCAAACGCCATTCCGTCATCCATTCTGGCTCTTCTTTCTTTGCAGAAATAGCGCGCACGATGTCTTCATTCAGTCCAGTCGGGAAATCATCATACTCGATATCGGTATAAAATCCCGCCTCATATTCTTTTGTTTTAAGGTCTTCCCTTAAATCGTCCTCTGTATATTTTGCCATTTAAATTAAATGATTAAAAAATTAAATGATTAAAAAATTAACGCCTTTTTATATTGTCGGTTCGTGATAGATAATCAATAAACTTCGACAATTGAATTGAAACAATTTTTGAATCATTAATTAAATCCTTTGTATCTTCTTCGTATAAAATTTGACAAAGATTCAACATATTTCTAACTTCTGCACAACTACCTTTTGAATATTTCAAAAATCTTATAAACTGCGCGTTGTTATTATATTCGCTTCCCTCAGCAATATTATTTGATATTGAAAGGACCGCTCTTTTTAATTGATTACAAAGTTCAAATTCTTTCTTGAATTTCTCTTTGTTTAAAAGATTGTATATATTCTGGGTAAGATCAATTGTTAATTCGTAAACCTCAAATTTTTCAAATTCTCTAGCCACACACTAATTTTTTAATCTTTTAATAAATAATCTTTTAATAATTAAAGACTGAAACTCTCCCCGCAACCACAAGTTCTGCTGGCATTTGGGTTGTTAAAAATAAAACCTTTCCCGTTCAATCCGCCAGAATATTCCAGGACTGTTCCTGCAAGATAAAGGATGGATTTTTTCTCAATAATGACTCTTACGCCGTTATCTTCGAATATGGTGTCGGTTTCATTTTTTATATTATCAAACTTGAGAACGTACTCCAGACCGGAACATCCGCCTGATTTTACGCCAACTCTTATATAATCTGTTGTAGGGTCAAAACCTTCTTCAGTCATTAGCTGAGCTGCTTTGGATTTTGCCTGATCACTTACTTGTATCATTATTTTTATTTAGAATGATTTGAGTGTACAAAAGTACGAACTAATTTCCGCAATCTCAAATCGATGACGTCTATTTTGATGATTTCCGAAGATGAATTGATATTCGTTTGATGATGAGAAACAGTCTGTTAATGTTAAATTGTTGTCAAAAAATAAACAATTATTAATTCTGTTGCTTCTAATAATTAACTTTGCTTGATTTTGTTAATCAAACAATCAGTCCTTTAATTATGAATAAGCTAATTATTTTGATGTTATTTTTTTGCTTCTCAGGAAAAATGTGGAGCCAAACCGAAAGATATATTTACCAAACCGAAGTGAATCCAGATACCATCAATCTTGTGAATATGAAGGTGGAAAATACTTTTTTGGACATCAAAAATAACCAATCATTATTCATCAGTGAAAGCAAATTGCTGAGAGACTCTTTGACCAATGTTTTGAGACAGCAAGGCATCACTGAAATCAAAAAATCGAAAAAAGACAAATCAGAATTTCCAAAATTACCAAACGGAAAATCTATCCAGCCGACTTTCTTTGATTATTTCATTATAAAAAATAGAGAAGACAAATCGGTGAATTTTGTTGAAAGTATTGGTTCGAAGCAAGTTTATTATCAAGAAGACCGAAAAATGGATTGGGAAATTTCCAGCCAAGTTTCTGAATTTAATGGAAACAAAATCCAAAAAGCGACAATGAACTTCGGAGGTAGGATTTGGACTGCTTGGTTCGCGCCAGAAATTAAAATCGCTGATGGACCTTACAAATTCTCAGGACTTCCGGGTTTGATTTTGAAATTGGAAGATGACAAGGGCGATTACAGATTTAGTTTTGTTAAGAAAATCAATATAGAAAAAGCCTTTTCCGAAACTATAAAACCGGACGCCAGAAAATCTACAAGAATCAATTTTCAAGGCGACAAAGCGTCTGTAAGAATGGAAATGGTGAATAAAAAAGACCCAGAAATCAACTTCGATAGTTTCAACAGAATGAATCAAAGAAATGGCGTGATGAACGGTGGATTTGGAAATCAATCGGGAATGCCAAACGGCGATATGGGCGGACAACCGGACATTCAAATGGGAAATCCCTCTCCGCAATCTCCCACAAACAATGGAAGTGTGATGAATTTTGTGAATACCAATCCGATTGAATTGAGGAATAGGTAATTTACGGCGTGGATATTCTAAAAACGATATGAAATTTATTAGAAATTCTATTTTAATATTATTTTTACTAAGCTTGAGTTCTTGCGTGAGTGGAATTTATGAAATGGCACGCGGATATGATAACTATGTAGAAATCAACTTAGAGGGAAGGAAGGAGCTTAAGAAAAAGAAATTTAAAGACGAGTTCAAACCTGAAATGGCGGATAAAATAAACTGTGAAGCGGTTTACCACAGTTTGTACGAGAACCAAATAGATAAAACGACAAAACATCTATTTTTGATTTTTTATAAAACTGGACAGTTTGCCTACTTTGTTTCTGAATCAAAAAACGCAAATCTTGACAATTTGAATAAAGCGAATTTCGTAGGTTATTATATCATTAATGAAAATAATCTGGTGCTGGAAACGCCTACGGGAAATTTCAATACCGCACATTATAGGGTTTTATGGAATTTTGTTTTGAACGGTAATACTTTAGTGAGGAATGAAAAGGGAATTTATAAACAATTATCTGAGGAATTTGTGACAGATGATACGATCGTAGTTGACAGAAGTTTAAAACCAAATTGGTAGAACTTGTTCATTTTAAATCAGTAATTTAAATATATTTAATCATAAATATGAAACTTCTAAAAATATTAAGTTTGCTTGCAATGCCACTTGTGATGGCTCAGCAAAGTACAAGATTCGTTTATCAGGTAACTCTAACACCGGATTCTACAAACGTCGAGAAAAAAACGGAGCTGGCATTTCTGGATACGGATGGGAAAAAATCGATTTTCTACTCAGAAAATTCTTTGAAAAGAGATTCGGTGATGGAAAGAATGCGCGCCACGAGAAATTTTGACAGGACGCAAATGCAGAATCTGAGAAGCAATATGCAATTTACCATTGAGAAAGATGTAACAAACCAAAGTTTGGTGTACAAAGCAAGAATCGGAAGAGATAATTATTCTTATGCTGAAACGCCTGTTTTTGAATGGAAAATCTTACCAGAAACAGTTAAGATTGGTGATTACCAAACACAAAAAGCTGAAACGAAATTCGGTGGAAGAACGTGGTACGCGTGGTTTACACAAGAAATTCCTTTGCAAGATGGGCCGTATAAATTTAGTGGTTTGCCGGGATTGATTGTGAAAGTTCAGGATGAAAAAGGCGATTATTCTTTCGATTTGATGCAAACAAAAAAGATTGCAGAAATATATGAACCTTTGAACCGAGGACAAGTTATTACACTTTCCAAATCTAAATACACAGATATGGAGAAGAAGATGCAAAAAGACCCAGCAAGTTTCTATTCCGCACAAAGATCAGGAGGTGGAAGAGGCCCTGGAGGCGGTGGCGGAAACAGGCCAGGAATGGATCCAAAACAAATGCAGGAAATGGTGAAACGCTTGGAAGCTGAAGCCAAAAGCAAAAACAATCCAATAGAATTGAAATAAAAAAAATCGTCCTGAGATTCGGGACGATTTTTGTTTTTATGACTTTCTGATTTCTTTCACTTCCTCAATTTTTTCATTGAAGTAATCTGTTTTCTGTGGATGTTTTTGCGAGAGGATTTCGTAGGCTTTGATGGCTTTGGAATAGAGTTTTTGTTCCACGTACAACTTCGCCAAAGTCTCTGTCATAAGGTGTGAAATGTCGTCTTTTTTCTCCTTCACCACAAAACTCATTTCATCTTTTAACTGAGAGATTCGTGGGTTTTTTTCGATGAATTGATCTATGATTTTCTCTTTTACGACGATTGTTTTTTCAGGAGATTCTTCAGGTTTTGGTCTGTCGATTTTCAGCCAGCTTTGCCAAGTATTGATGAACGTTCCAACGTTGCTGTCAACGATTTCTTTCGTTTCGGGTTTGTCAAGAATTGACGGAATTTCTTTTTCTTTATTGATTTTTGAAACATCATTTCCGAAGAACGAAACATTCATCACAGGTCTTTCCGTCTCTTGGACTTGAGGTTTTTCTTCTGCGATTGGTTTTTCATCAATGATAACTTCCTCAATTATTTCTGGTTTTTCAACTTTCTCCTCAACTATGATTTCCTGTTTTGGCTTTTCAGCTTCTGCAGTTTTTCCAATTAAAGCGTCCGGCGTATTTGCAGTGAACGACATTGGTTTCCAAGTAGAAACTGGTTGTTCTGCAACTTCTTCTTCGATAATGGTATTTTCCCTTTTTTGAGTTTCAGTTTCAATCACCGTTTCTTCTGGTTTTGAAACTTCGAAAGATTGTGTGTTTTCGAAGCTGATTTCATTTTCATTAATGTTGTCCTCAGTTTCAGATTCAACTTTTACAATTTCAGTGGGTTTTGAAACTTCGAAAGTTTGCGTGTTTTCAAAACTGATTTCATTTTCATTAATTCTTTCATCAATTTCAGATTCGACTTTTACAACTTCGGTGGGTTTTGAAACTTCGAAAGTTTGCGTATTTTCAAAACTAATTTGACTGTCATCAATATCTTTTTCATCAATTTCCGGAACGATTGGCTCTTTGTAATCTGATTTGGAAACTGTTTTTTCTGGAGTAGAATTTTCCTCTTTTTTCACCGATTTTTTAGGCGGATTCAGATAATCCAGATGGTTTTTCGGAACAGAGAATTTGACTTGAGGTAAGAAATCTTCGATTCCATTAAAGCTAATATTCTCAGAAGTATCTTCATCCTGAACTTGAGTATCAGCTTCTGATTCAGGCATTTTCTCTTCAGGCGTTTCCAAAACTTCTTGCACATCCAGATGTTCAGAAATGGTTTCCTCCGAACGGTTTTCATCAATGACAATCAGGTTTTCTTTAATTTCCAAATCATCTTTGATCGTAATGACGCCAGATTCTTTGGTCGCTTCCATATCTACTTCCTCAGATTTTTCTTCGAGAAAATTTTCTTCACCTTCATACAACAAACGATTCTTTTCTCCCTCAACCACTATGAATTCTGAATTTTTCGCCTCTTCGGTTTCGATGATCTTATCAATATCAAACTTGTTCAAAACCACAGAATTATTTTCAAAGTCTTCAGGGTTTTCCAAAGCTTTTTCGATAATGTCTCCTGCTGTTGTTTTTTTGTTAGGAATTTGATTTTCAATAACTTGTTCGGTTGTTTTTTGAACAGGCGTTTCTTCTATTTGATTTGTTTTCTGAGAATTGATAAATTGATAAAGTATTTTTTTATCAGTTGTGTATGCTGCGGTTTTAGTAAGATTTTCTTTATAGTTTTCTGATTTGTAGAGATTGATTCCGTAAAGATAAAGTGCGCGAATACTTTGTGCGTACGGCATTTTTTCTGACTCTGATTCTAAAATATTTAGGTCAGACTCGATGATTATTTTTGGATTTTTTATTAATTCTAAAACTCTCGTATTCATACTTTTACCAGTTGGCGACGATGTCGTTAAAAATTTTGTTGATGATCCTTTCATTCACGATTCTCACTTGTGCAGTTTCTATCGTGTTAAGATTCAAATCACTGTTGAAAACCGCTTCGTCACTGTAAGTTCTATCAAAACTCAAAGTTGGATCTATGCTATTTTCGTAATGTACTTTCACTGTGATGGTCAGCTTGTTTTGCAAAGCCTGAATTGTGTTTCCTTGAGTAGTGGTGGTTGCCGATCCAATACTGGTTGGCGTGATGCTATAATCGCTGATTTCACCTTCTATCAACAGATGTGGATTGTCAATAGCGCCTTTCAAACCAGATCTTTGCAGAAAACGATTTTGCAAAGCCACTGTAAAATCCTGACTCAAAGTTGGGAGATTATTGGCAGCGTTATTCGGAAACATATTGATTTTCACCGTTTGCATTTCCGGGCTTAGTGAAGAACCGGAAAATTTGTAACATGAAAACATCAAACAAGAAACAAGTAAAAATAGACAAGTTTTAAAAATGCGAAGTGATGAAATGTTGTTTTTAAAATTGGAAATCATTTTGATTCTTTTGCTTTTTATCTTGATTTTTTATTCCTCAAGATTATACTGTTTTATTTTTCTGTAAAGCGTCCTTTGGGAAATTCCCAATTCGTCGGCCGCTTTATTTCTTCTACCTTTGTGTTTTTCTAATGCTTTGATTATCAAATCTTTCTCGTTGTTTTGCAAAGACAAAGATTCTGGTCTTGCTTCCTCTATTTCAATATCTTCCACATCATTGTAATCCTCATTGTCCTCGGAAATAATCGTTGGATGGTGAATCTGATTCTGCTGATTGTTGTTATTATTTTCGAAGTAGAGCAATGAGCTGGGATTCGCATTCTGAGCTGGTTCCGGCGTGTAAATTCTATTAATTAGATTTTTTTCCTGAGAACTCAGATCGGCATTTCCTCTACTTTTTATAAGTTCCGAAGTTAAGGATTTTAAATCATTAATGTCATTCCGCATATCGAAGAGCACTTTGTACATAATTTCTCTCTCCGAGCCAAAGTCCGAGCTGGAACTTCCGCTTCCGCTGGTTTTGGAAATTACCGTTGGCAAATTTGCATTCATCGGGATGTATTCTGCCAATTTTGTAGAATTCACCTCTCGGTTTTGCTCCACCACAGTCATTTGTTCAACCAAATTTCTAAGCTGACGAACGTTCCCAGGAAAAGCATAATTTTCAAGATAAGAAACCGCATCGTCTGTCAATTTCAATTCCGGCATTCTATATTTCTCAGCAAAATCTATTGCGAACTTTCTGAATAACAAATGAATATCACCTTTCCTGTCACGAAGCGCAGGCATATCAATCTGAACCGTATTCAAACGATAGTAAAGGTCTTCACGGAAACGGTTGTCTCCAATCGCTTTCATCATATTTACATTGGTTGCGGCCACGATTCTGACATTCGTTTTTTGAACTTGAGACGAACCAACTTTCATAAATTCTCCACTTTCCAAAACTCTAAGCAAACGAACTTGCGTCTGCAAAGGTAATTCACCAACTTCATCAAGGAAAATTGTTCCGCCATCTGCCACTTCGAAGTAACCTTTTCTGGTTGTAGTTGCGCCTGTAAACGCGCCCTTCTCGTGACCAAAAAGTTCTGAATCAATTGTTCCTTCTGGGATTGCACCACAGTTTACGACAATATATGGTTGATGTTTTCTTTTGGATTCGCCGTGGATTATTTTTGGGATAAACTCTTTCCCAACGCCACTTTCACCCATTACCAAAACTGAAATATCTGTTGGAGCGACCTGAATTGCCTTTTCCAAAGCGCGATTAAGTGCAGGAAAATTCCCTATGATTCCGAAGCGTGTTTTTATGGATTGTAAATCTGCCATAGTTTTAAATTTTTGTCCGAATTCCGAAAAGGAAAGTCGGAAGATTTTTGAATTCGATTTTTTTTAAATTTAATTTACAGTTCAGCAATCTGTTTTCTGTAAATTTTGTTGAAATGATGCGTGTAGCCTTCCAACATTGTTTTGCCTTCATCATAAGTTTTGAGGGCAAGATTTTTCAAATCCAAATAATCTTTGTTTCTGATTTTCGAAACTTTACTTTTAAAATAAATATTCTCTGCAAAATCGTAAATTTTGCTTTGTTTCTCGAAGTTTTCTAAGGCTTTGTCGTATTGATTTAATTCAAAATAAGTGACGCCAAGCTGGTAATAATCGTACAAACCAACATTATGATCTTTCTTGGAGAGTTGATTTTCTATGAGAGAAATTGCCTTTTCCTTTTGCCCAATCGCTGAATTACAAAGGGCTTTTGCAATATGCAATTCATAATCGCCGTTGACGGAATGTCCCAAATATCCAGCTGGATAAATTTTTTCTAAGGCTTCAATGTCTGTAATGGCTCCTTTGTAATCTCGGAAAAATTGGTATCTGCACCAAGCTCTGTAACCGAGATTTCCTTTAGGATTAAGTTCTACAGCTTTGTCAATCAGCTTTTTCCAAGAAACGAAATCACCACTTTTTAGATAAGCAACCGATTGTTCTTTATATGGATAATCGAAGTTTGGGTCGATTTTTATGGCTTCGGATAATCCATCGTGGAATCGTTGATCGAATTGATAAAGTCTTTTGTTGTAAACAGTTTCAATCGCTTTTTCGCAAGCTTTGAATTTCACAGAATCGCCTTCCAAACGGAAAACGTTACAGTTCAAAGATTGTCCGTAAGTGAAAAACGCAACTAAAATCAGTTGGAAACTAAGGCAATATTTCGTCGATTTTTCCATCTTTTATTTTGAAAATTAAATATTGATAATAGTCTATTTTTCCGCCTCTTTCCTGTTTTGGAATCCAGCCGTTTAGATTTTTTGTGATTTCTAAAAGTTGAGATGTAATATTTTTATCGATTTCAATTGGCTCGTAATCGTAATTTGCGGTCAAAATCCTAAATCTATCAGATTTTCCAAAGCAATTCACAATGAAACGAATTCTTACCCAAGCATTTTCCTTTTTTACATTTTCGGAATTGTATTTTTTCTGAAATTCCTCTTCAATCGCAATCTTTTCACCGTCATATTGAAATCCTTTTGAGTCATTAAAATATTGATAAATCTGATTCTCATTACATAAAACGAAATCTTTTCTATCCGTTTTCTCATCAAAATTAATGTTCCCAATGTAATCCCATTTTGAACTTTGTGAGAACAAAAGAGTTGGTAAAAAAAATAATATGTAGAAGATTTTTGTCATAAATAATGAATTCTAATTCTCTTCCAAAATTTTAATAAAATCTTCTTTGCTTGGTAAAATTGTTAAATATTTACTTGCGAAAATTTGTTCGTTATCTTCTGGCAATGTGTATTTTACGAGTGCTTCACTTTTGTCCTGACAAAGGATGATTCCGATGGTTTTGTTTTCATCTTCCAAACGGACTTCGCGGTCGTAATAATTCACGTACATCTGCATTTGACCAATGTCTTGATGTTTGAGCTCACCGATTTTTAAATCAATTAAAACGAAACTTTTCAGAATTCTGTTGTAAAAAACCAAATCTATTTTGAAATGTTTTTCATCAAAAGTAATTCGGTTTTGTCTTGCTACAAATGTAAAACCAGTTCCTAATTCCAAAAGAAAATGTTCCAATTTATCAATCAAACCACTTTCTAAATCGTTTTCGGAATAGTTTGATTTTTCCGGCAAACCGAGAAATTCCAAAATGTAAGGGTCTTTAATAATATCTTTTGGCTTTTCAAAAATTTGACCCTTTTCGGAAAGTTGAAGAATTTCCTCTTTGTTTTTGCTTAATGACAATCGTGAATATAATGCAGAATCGTATTGACGTTGCAATTCCCGCAAACTCCAATTATTTTTAAATGATTCAATCTCATAGAATTTTCTTTCATTTAAATCTTTGATTCTCATTAATTTGAGATAATGTGACCAAGAGA
This sequence comes from Chryseobacterium sp., assembly GCA_017989575.1. GTDB lineage: Bacteria > Bacteroidota > Bacteroidia > Flavobacteriales > Weeksellaceae > Epilithonimonas. The sequence continues at coordinate 11,561 of JAGNPP010000005.1, read as the reverse complement.
GATTTAGCTCTGGAAATGATTTCCGAAAAGTTGTTTCGGGAATTTCAAATTGCTGATTGTGAGCAGTTTCAAATTCGGCAGACAGTGTCTGACCTGTTTTTTTGAATTCGTCAGACAGTGTCTGACCAATTGAATAAGACATATAAAAATATCTCATTTGTTTTAGATTTGTTTCAGAAAACCCTTTTCCAAACTTTTCCGTTAAATGAAAAGACAAATCCTTGAGCAAAGCTTTTCCATACTCAGCCCTATTTTCGCCATTTTGCTCATCTTCCACAATCATTCGTCCGATTTCAAAATACGTCAAAACCATTGCTTGATTTACCGCGACAGCTACTTTTTTTCTGGCATTTTCTAATAATGCAGAAATATTTTGAAGAAGTTCTTTGGATTGCAGATTACTCATTATTTGAAATGAAGTTTGGATTTTAAACCGTTTCCCCCAAAAGCGTTCCCTGCGTATTTCCGTGAACAAAAACAGACACAATGTCGCCCAATTTCTGACCTTCCTTCATATCAAATACACAAACAGCGTTTTGAGAATTTCTGCCTTTCCATTGGTTTTTGTTTTTCTTGGAGATGCCTTCAATCAAAATTTCGTGAACTCTGCCCACGTAACCTTGCATTCTTTTTCGGGAAAGTTCACCTTGTAAAGCAATCACTTCCGCCAATCTTCGCTGTTTTACATCTGCAGGAATATCGTCTTCCATCTTCTTGTGAGCCGGCGTTCCTGGTCTTGTGGAATAAGAAAACATATAACCGTAATCGTATTCTACCTCGCGCATCAAGCTCATTGTCATTTGATGGTCTTCCTCGGTTTCGGTACAAAATCCAATAATCATATCTTGTGAAAACGAAATGTCGGGAACGATTTCTTTTCCTTTTTTTATTAAATCTAAATATTCCTGACGCGTGTGTTGACGGTTCATCAACTGAAGAATTCTGTCGCTTCCACTTTGAACGGGAAGGTGAACGTAATTACAAATATTATCGTGTTTTGCAATCATTCTGAAAACGTCTTCCGTCATCTCGTGCGGATTGGAAGTTGAGAATCTGATTCTTATTTTCGGAACTGCAACGGCAACCATATCAAGCAATTGAGCGAAATTGATTGCTGTCAGTTTTTGCATTTCTGATGCTTTGGTGAAATCCTTTTTCGGTCCGCCACCGTACCAAAGGTAAGAATCAACGTTTTGTCCCAAAAGTGTGATTTCTTTGTAGCCATTGTCCCAAAGACTTTGACACTCTTGAATGATAGAATGCGGATCACGACTTCTCTCACGACCTCTCGTAAAAGGAACTACGCAAAAAGTGCACATATTATCACAACCTCTCGTAATCGTCACGAAAGCCGTCACGCCATTTCCACCCAAACGAACTGGATTGATGTCGGCATAAGTTTCTTCTTTAGAAAGAATTACGTTGATGGCATCTCTTCCGTCTTCGGTTTCTTTCAAAAGATTGGGTAAATCTCTGTAAGCATCTGGACCTACAACCAAATCTACGAGCTGTTCTTCCTCTAAAAATTTAGTTTTCAATCGTTCCGCCATACAACCCAAAACGCCGACCGTCATATTTGGACGTTCTTTTTTCAGATTTTTGAATTGAGCCAGACGCATTCTCACGGTTTGCTCAGCTTTTTCGCGGATGGAGCAAGTATTTAATAAAATCAAATCTGCTTCTTCTACGTTCAAAGTGGTGTTGTAGCCTTGCTCGTTTAGGATGGATGCAACGATCTCAGAATCAGAGAAATTCATCTGACAGCCGTAGCTTTCTAAGAACAGTTTTTTGCCGTTTTCAGGTTTTTCGAGAATGGCAAAAGCTTCGCCTTGTTTGGTTTCGTCTATATATTTTTCTTGCACGGGAATCAATTAAAAATTCAAAGTTCAGAATCCAAAATTTTGAATTGCGAATTTGAAATTACATTAGTTTGCAAAGATACAAAATATTGTGACAGAATGGCAGGAATTGAAATTATTCAGAAGTTGAAAACTTGCTGTATTTTTGATGAAATTAATCATGATCCGCGTGTTCCGATGAAAAATTAATATCAAAAATAATATTAGAACTCACTGGAACACCGTTTTGAATCGCTGGTTTCCATTTTTTCTTGAGTCGTTTCATCGCGAAGTTCATATCTTGCTTGAACTCTTCATCGTATTTTACTTTGGGATGGATTTTCATTTCGCTCATTTTTCCATTTTTATCAATTGTAATGATGAAAGAAAATTTTCCATTTACCGCATAAGCTGTAAGATCGACGTAGGCATAAACCATTCTCATAAACTCATTGCGGAAAACTTCCTGACCGCCGGGATATTCTGCTTTTTGATTTGCAATGGTGACTTCGCTTTGAGACTGTGTTTGGGAATAAGATAAACTACTCATCGATAAAGCGATAGCAATAAAAAAAGACTTCAACATTCTTGAAAATATTTGAGTTGGTTATTAGCGGATAAATATACGGCATCTGACGTATTTGTTATGAAAAAAAGCGTATTAAATTTGCTCTCAACAATAAACCCAAAAAGTTATGAAAACCAAATTATTATTAAGATTATTCTTGGCGATGATGCTTTTCGCCGGCGTGTTTACCAATGCACAAAAAGTGGTGAAAGCAGACGAAATCACCGTAGAAGGATTGAAAAAACTGATGGATGACGCAGGAATTGCGGTGGTCTCAACAGGAACAGATTTTGTGAAAATCAAAAATACCTACACTTGGAATATCTACAATGACAAAGCCAAAGGTTACCTCACATTTTCTGTGACTTACAAATCTAAAGAAGGCACAACTTACACAAAAGCGAGTGAACTGACCAACAAACTGAACAAGGAAGTGGCAATGTCTAGATTCGATTTTGATGCCGAGTCCAAAACGTTTGCTGTGAACTATTATTTTATGTGCGAAGGTGGATTTGTGATGTCAAATCTTGTGAAAGCCATCAACCTTTTCCGCGATACGATTACGCTGGCGTTGCAAAAAGATACGGAGATGCTGATTCTTTAAGGAGTAAACATTTCTTTATAAACATTTCAGGGTAGAATCATTTTCTATCCTGTTTTTTTTAATCTAAGAATCCTTTCCTGTGTAGAAATTATAATCCTTGATTACCGTATTGATGAATTGGCGCTGCGTGAGTTGGATAGAATTGGGTTCCAGCTTCAGGATTTCGACGATTTTGATTGTCAGTTTATTGATGATTTGGCGATCATCAGATTTCAAAGCTTTCTGGTAATTTTCTTTGATGATTCGCACATCGTTGTCGCTCAGAAGGATGACTTGTGGAAAAAGAGGAGTGTAATCTTCCTTCAATTGTTCCAATATGGTGTGCGAAATAGTGACGCTGTTTTTGAGAGAAATCACTGCCGTTCCAGTCGCAATATCGCCCACGCGCTGATGATTTTTGGAAACCACCATACTGATGACCGCGACGATTCCGGAATTGGTGTAGATATCTACCAACCGGAAAATCCAACGCATGAGATAGTCGCCGAAACTTGCCTGGTAGCCGTCTATTTTCACCACTTTTATTTTCATTAATTTCTTTCCAAAGGTTTGCCCTTCCATCAGGCTTTCCAGCACCAAAGTGTAGATGTGAACAGGAAATGTAACGATAAGAATGAAGGCGCCCAGAGACCAATTGTCCATCCCGCTGGTAAAATCTGATCCTTCCAGAAGAAAGCGCAGAAGCCAGAATAAAACAAAAATATAAAATCCCTTGATGAGCCAATCTATGAAAAAAGCAACGATTCTTTCTCCAACACCAGCCAACGTAAAATTTACATTTACATTTTGCGAAGTATTAATAGCAATCTGATTCATATTTTTATTATTTTAGCATTATGAGAGAAGTGGCTTTTATAAAGCAAAATAAAGCAAAATGGTTGGAAATAGAACATGTTGTCAACGGAAAAATGAAAAAAAATCCGGATGACCTCTCGTCGCTGTACATCAATTTGATTAATGATCTCTCATTTTCCCAAACTTATTACCCCAAAAGCAAAACCACCGTTTATCTCAATTTTCTCTCGGCGCAGATTTTTCAGAAAATTTATAAAACCAAAAGAATCGAGGAAAACAGAATCAAACATTTCTTTGTCACAGAAGTTCCCATGACGGTGTACGAATATCGCCGCTATCTCTACTATGCATTTGCCTTTTTCATCTTGTTTGTTGCCATAGGTGTGATTTCTTCGATTTACGACAAAGATTTTGCAACGCTCATTTTGGGCGAAGGCTACGTGAACCAAACGTTGGAAAACATCAAAAAAGGCGACCCTACGGCCATCTACGGTTCGGGTGCAAATTGGAGCACATCACTTATGATCATTGTGAACAATCTAGTTGTGGGTGCAAAACTTTACATCTACGGTGTTTTCGGTGGCGTCGGAACTTTGTATGCCTTGATGCAGAACAGCATTATGCTGGGCGCATTTCAGTTTTTCTTCAAAACTCAAAATGTTTTGCTGGAAAGTGCCAAAGGAATCTGGCTTCACGGTGCTTTTGAGATTTTTGGAATGGTGGTGGAAGCTATGGCTGGGCTTATTTTGGGCGCCTCTCTTTTGTTTCCAAAGACGTTGTCCCGCTTAGAATCTTTCAAACTCGGTTTTAGAAATAGTTTCAAAATCTATCTTAGCACAGTTCCATTCACTATTTTTGCGGGCATCATAGAAGGTTTTGTTACCAGATATGCGCAGGTGATGCCGTTGGTTCTCAACATTGTTATCATCTTTGGAACCTTGTCTGTGATTGCGTTTTACTATTTTATTTACCCTCATATTGTCATCAAAAAACTAAAGAAAAATGCAATTATTTCAGGAGCGAAAATTCGGTAATCTCATCAGCGATACCTTTACCTTTTTCAAAGAATTTGGTAAGAATTATTTTAAGAATTATCTCGCGCTCAACGGTGTTTTGATGCTTCTGTTTGTGGTGATTTTCATCTTCGGATATCGGGAGTTTTTCCTTCAAATGATCAATTCAAATGTTAACGGAAACAGCTATTTTTTCCAGTCTTATTTTCAGGAGAATAACCTATTATTGATTTTAGGATTTGTGGTGTTTATCATTTTATTTTTATTAATGAGCATCATCATGTACACATTTCCAGTTTTGTACATGAAGCGGATTGCAGAAACCGGCGATCGCAACATAAAGCCTGATCAAATGCTGGGTGACATCAAAAAGAATATCGGAAAGTTTATCATTTTCTTTCTCGGAACGCTTTTTATTATGACGCCTGTGATGTTTATTTTGATGGCCATTTCATCATTTCTAATGGTGGTTGTCATTGGTTTTTTTCTATTGATTTTGTTGATGCCAGCTTTCATTAATGTAATGAATTTCACACTTTTCGATTATCTGAATACCAACAAAGGTTTTTTCGAATCTCTGGGCTATGCGCTGAAAGTCAATTTCTCAAAAATGTTTGATTCTCAGTACGCCAAATTCTGGAAATATTGGGGTTCTACGGTGATTTGTTTTATGATTATCTATGTCGTTTTGATGGTTTTTACATTTATTCCGTCCATATTTTTAGGTTTGGGAATGAGCACAATTCCCGAGGTGGGAAATCCGCAAAGCGATCCCGCAGAAGTGTTTTCCGGAGGAATGGGCATTTTTTTCTTCGTGATCTACGGCATTTCTACCTTGGTGAGTTTTATGTTGTACAATGTGTTGTACGTGAACGCAGGACTTCAGTATTACGACAGCCGCACAGATTTGCACAGAACGATTAACCTGAGTGAAATTGATACCATAGGAAACGGTGAATTTTAGACCATTTCTTTTAGTGATATTTTCTTTGCTGGGAAACTTTGTGTTTTCTCAGTACGAAGTTGTGCAGGAAGTGGTGATAGATTCTTCCGCTTACGAGTCTGGAATTCAATACATCAAAGCAGATTCTTTGGTGAAGACGAATTATTCTACGGACAATGCGCTTCATCCAAAAAAATTCGATCCCAATTTCAAAAACAAATACCAAGATAACGATTTCGATTATGAAGTTCTGAAACCCAAAGAATCGGTGTGGGACAAGGTTAAAAAGAAAATTTCCGAATGGCTCTCCAAGATTTTTGGCGATTTAGATCCCAACAAGGCCAATGATTATACGATTAATATTCTCAGATTTTTTGCGATCCTGATTGTTGGTTTTCTGCTGTATATTTTAGGGCGTTATTTGATGTCCAAAGACGGGAATTTCTTGTTTGGGAAAAGAAACAGAAAAATTAAAATTACCGCTCAGGATTTGGAAGAGAACATCCACGAGATCAACTTTCCGCAGAGTATTCTTATGTTTGAAAAACAGCAGGATTACCGGTCGGCGATTCGCTATCATTTTCTTTATGCTTTGAAAAAATTGACGGATAAAAATCTCATCGATTGGAATCCGGAAAAAACAAACCGCGATTATCTCAAGGAATTGAAAAACAATCAATTGCAGGAAGGTTTCAGACGCATTATCTATATTTACGATTACATTTGGTACGGCGAATTTCAAGCGCAGGAAACAGACTATCAACATTATAAAACTTATTTTAATAAATTCTGATAAAAGCTTTTATCAATTGAAAATCTATGAATAAAACGTTCAAAATATACGCTGTCATTTTCATCATCATTCTGATTGTGATGGGTATGTTTGAGATGAATAAAAAGCCCGTTCTGGATTGGCGAAAGAATTTTAATACGGAGAAAAAAACACCTTTCGGACTTTATATTTTCGACCAAGAATCCAATGGTTTGTTCCAGCAAAAATTGGAAAAAGCAAGGGTTTCACCTTATGAATATTACAATAAAAAAGAGCAGAAAAAGCCACACAACATTCTCATAATCCAAAAAGAAATAGATGATGTCTCGTGGGAATTTCTGATGGATGAGGTTTACAACGGATCCGATGTGATGCTGTTCAGCAACAAAATTCCTAAGAAAATTGGCGATTCTTTGGGATTCAAAACCGGAATTCTGAGTTTTGAGGATAATTATTACCTGCAACTTACGGATAAGAAACTGTTGAACAATAGATTATTAATTGATAAACTGCCAGATAATCACGGCTTTTCCTACATCCAAAAAGATATGGAAATTTTGGGAAAAAGTCTTCATAAATCGTCTAAAAATAAAACATCTACCCAAGCAAATTTTATTAAAATTAATTTCGGAGACGGACATTTTTATTTCCATTCCGAGCCATTGGTTTTGACGAATTATTATCTATTAAATTCGAAAAATCAATACGCAGAAAGTGTTTTTTCCTATCTTCCAAATAGAGAAACCGTTTGGTTTGTAGAAACAGATGCGCCTCTGTCGATGTCGCCGATGCGTTTCATTCTCAGCAATCCGCCACTGCAATATGCTTGGTATTTGCTACTTTTTGGTCTAATTGTTTTTGTGATTTTCAACGCAAAAAGAAAGCAGCGCATCGTCCCAATCACAGAGCCATTGAAAAATATATCAGTGGATTTCATCAAAAGCATTGGAAATCTGTATCTTCAGGAAGGCGATTTCCACGAGATGATGGCGAAAAAAGCACAGTATTTTTTAAATAAAGTAAGAATAGATTTGCTGATTGATACGCAGAATCTGGACGAACAATTCATTAATAAATTACATTTGAAAACCGGAAAAAATATAGAACTAATAACCGAAGCTGTAAAACTCATCAAAAAAGGTCAGGATCCGTATGCAAGCGTGATGAAGGAAGATCTGATCCGTATGAACCAGCTTCTGGACCAAATTTTAAAATAACCAATTTATGGAAGAACAATACCAAGACAAAGCGCCCGAATTCCAGTCAAGGCTGGATATGACGGACTTGCGAAATAATCTGGAACGCGTAAAAGCAGAAATGGGAAAAGTCATCATCGGTCAGGAAAATATGATTGAACATTTGCTGGTGGCATTGTTGTCAAACGGACACGTTTTGATAGAAGGTGTTCCGGGCGTGGCGAAAACCATTACAGCTAAATTATTGGCAAAAACCATTTCTGTAGATTTCAGCAGAATCCAGTTTACGCCGGATTTGATGCCATCGGATATTTTGGGAACATCGGTTTTCAATGTCAAGGAAGCGGATTTCAAATTTAAGAAAGGACCGATTTTTTCGAATTTTATTTTAATTGATGAGATCAATCGTTCGCCCGCAAAAACGCAATCAGCCTTGTTTGAAGTGATGGAAGAACAACAAATCACGATGGACGGCGTAAAATATCAGATGGAAGAACCTTTCTTGGTTGTTGCAACTCAAAACCCGATTGAGCACGAAGGAACTTACAGATTGCCGGAAGCGCAACTCGACCGTTTTCTTTTCAAAATAGAGGTTGGCTATCCAAATCTGGAGCAAGAAATTGAAATCATCAAGAATCAACATAACAACAGATTAGAAGATAAAACAGATGTGGTTCAAACCGTCATTTCCGGACAGCAATTGAAGCAATATCAGCAGTTGGTAAAAGAAATCATCGTAGAACAAAATCTTCTGGAATATATTGCGAAAATCATTGTCAATACAAGAGAAAATCAGTTTTTATATTTAGGCGCTTCACCAAGAGCAAGTTTGGCTTTATTGACCGCAAGTAAAGCTTTTTCAGCCATCCGAGGTCGGGATTTTGTGACGCCAGAAGATATCAAAGAAGCATCTTTTGCAGTTTTACGTCACAGGATTATTGTCTCTCCAGAACGTGAAATGGAAGGTTTGACAGCGGACGAAATTATTCGCCAAATCTTAGAAAGCATTGAAGTTCCAAGGTAGTAATTAGGTAGCAGTATTTAGGTAATAGTTTTTAGTTTCAATCATTATGGCTCATTTTAAAGAATTAATTGTTTGGCAGAAATCTATAAATTTAGTGACAGAAATTCACAGGATTACTGAGAAATTTCCTTCGAACGAGATTTATGGATTGACTTCGCAATTGAGAAGAGCTTGTGTTTCCGTTCCTAGCAACATTGCAGAAGGAAATACAAGAAGAAGTAAAGCCGATTATTTACAGTTTTTAAGAATAGCCAGAGGAAGTTGTAGCGAGATAGAAACTCAAATCATTATTTCCAAAAATCTAGGATTTATCAATGATATTACTTTCGAAACACTTAGTTTTAATATTGTCGAAATTTCAAAAATGATTAATGGTTTAATTAATTCGTTAAAAGACTCAAACCCTACAACCTAAAACCTTGATGAAATCCTTATACCTAAATAACAAATTCTTCTTCGCCCTTTTCGGCGTTGGAATCTGCTATGTTTTGGCATTTTTCTTTCCGGTAATGATGTGGATTGCCAACTCATTATTGATTTTTGTTTTAGTGTTGACGGCGATTGACGGGTTGATTATTTTTATTAATAAAGAAGGCATCAACGCCCAAAGAATTTTGCCCGAAAAATTATCAAACGGCGATGAAAACTCGGTGAAAGTTGATATTAGAAATAATTACAATTTTAATATTAATACAAAAATTATTGACGAAATTCCATTTCAGTTTCAGAAGCGAGATTTCTTAATCAAGAAAAATATCGAAAGTGGAAACAACACCTATTTCGAATATATTCTCGAACCCAAAGAACGTGGCGAATACAGTTTTGGAAATCTGAATGTTTACGTTAATTCTCCGATTGGATTGGTTTCCAGAAGATTTACTTTTCAGAAAGATGCGAAGTTGGCAAGTTATCCATCGTTCATCCATCTCAGAAAATATGAATTGATGGCGCTTCAAAACGAATTTATGCTCGGCGGAATCAAAAAAATCCGAAAGCTGGGACACACGATGGAATTCGAACAAATTCGGGATTATGTTCAAGGCGATGACATCCGAAGCATCAACTGGAAAGCGACTTCAAAATCCAGCAAATTGATGGTCAATCAGTTTCAGGATGAAAAATCTCAGCGAATCATAATGCTGATCGACAAAGGCAGAACGATGAAAATGCCTTTCAACGGATTGAGTTTGTTGGATTATTCCATCAATGCAACAATGGCGCTTTCCCACATTATTTTGAAAAAAGGCGACCGTGCCGGAATGATGACTTTCTCAAAAAAAACCGAGAACAAAGTCGTTGCAGACAACAAATCTGGACAGTTGAAAAAAATTTCGGAAGCGCTTTATAATGTTCAAACCAACTTCTTCGAAAGTGATTTTGGAAGACTTTATCAAGAAACGAAATTTCATTTGAATCAAAGAAGTTTGGTTCTGTTATTTACTAATTTTGAAACTTTAGATGGATTGAATCGCCAAATGAAATATTTGCGGGGAATTGCAAAAAATCATCTTCTTGTCGTTATATTTTTCAAAAATTCTGAAGTTCACAAACTCCTCAATACCAATCCTGAAAATATGCAGGAAATCTATGACGAGATCATTGCAGAAAAGTTTGAGTTCGAGAAGAAATTAATTATACAGGAACTCAGAAAATATGGAATTTACAGCATTTACACACTTCCGGAAAACCTCAACATAGATGTCATCAATAAATATCTGGAGATAAAAGCAAGAGGAATTTTGTAAATTTGAATTTAATTACAAATCTTATCTAAACGAAGTGGCTTTGTGAACCTACAACATAAAATTGACAAAAAAACTTTGCGCGCTTTGTGTTCAAAAAATAATAATATAATTAAAAAATGAAAATTACACTCAATAGAATCAACGACGATTTCCTTTTCGAATGTTCCAATGAACAAGGAAACTCAATTTTACTTGACAATACAACTTTACCTGGCGCAAAAGGTGTTTCGCCGATGCAATCTTTATTGATGGCAGTTGCAGGATGTAGCGGAATAGATGTCGTGTCAATATTAAAAAAACAACGCCAAACCATCACCGATTTCAAAGCAGAAGTGGAAGGCGAAAGAGTTCAGGTAGATGAAGCCAAACCTTTCAAATCCATCAAAGTAAAATTCTTCCTCGAAGGCGAAATTGACCCGAAGAAGGCTAAGAAAGCTGGGGGATTATCTTTCGAAAAATATTGCTCGGTTTCCAAAACGCTGGAACCGAATGTGGAAATCACTTATGAAGTCCACGTCAATGGAAATATTGTAGATTAAAAAAAGAAACCTTCTCAAATCGAGAAGGTTTCTTTTTTTAATTTTATCTGTTCGTCAACCTTGGCTGAATCAATTTCGCAACCGTAGAAGTCCATCCCGTTTGATGGGAAGCACCAACGCCTCGGCCATTGTCACCGTGGAAATATTCGAAGAACATAATGTAATCCTTGAAATGCGGGTCATTGTTGAATTTGTCAACGCCACCGTTGAACGCTCTGTTTCCGTTTTCATCTTTCAGGAAAATACCACAAAGTCTGTCGCTGATGTCTTTGGAAACTTCTTCCAGATTCTTTTGGACGCCACTTCCTTTCGGATATTCAATCGTCAAGGCGTCACCAAAAAAGAAATGGAAACGCTGTAAACTCTCCACAATCAGGAAATTAATTGGAAACCAAATAGGTCCGCGCCAGTTGCTGTTCCCGCCGAACATTCGGCTGTCACTTTCTGCAGGCGTGTAATAAACCACGTGTTCCTGGTCGTGAACGGTAAATCGGAACGGATTTTCTTCATAAACTTTGGACATC
>JAGNPP010000356.1 GCA_017989575.1 Chryseobacterium sp. | reverse complement strand
AAAGTTAGTATTAGAGATGTCACACTGAGCTTGTCGAAGTGTTCCCAATTTTTACCAATTAAAAAAAACAGAAATGACAATTGATATAAAAAACTTAGTTAGAAAAAACATTCTCAGTCTCAAACCCTATTCTTCCGCAAGAGATGAGTTTAAAGGAGAAAATGGGATTTTTCTGGATGCCAACGAAAATCCTTTCGGAAAACTGAACCGTTATCCTGACCCAACTCAAAGAAAAATCAAAGAAAGATTGAGCGAACTAAATCAAATCTCAACCGAAAATATTTTCCTCGGAAACGGAAGCGATGAAGTTATAGATCTGGCTTTCCGAATCTTTTGTGAGCCAAAAAAAGATAAAGTTCTCACATTCTCGCCAACTTATGGGATGTACGAAGTTTCGGCCAATATCAATAATGTTGAATTAATCAATCTTGATTTAAATAACGCTTTTCAGATTGATTTGGAAACATTGAAGCCTTATTTTGAGGACAATAATTTGAAAATAATTTTCATCTGTTCGCCAAATAATCCAACCGGAAATTCAATTCAAAATATAAAATATATCTTGGAAAATTTCCACGGAATTGTCTTTATTGATGAAGCTTACATCGATTTCAGTCCGGAAGAAACTTTCAGGAACCAAATCGAAAATTACCCGAATCTTATCGTCAGCCAGACTTTCAGTAAAGCTTGGGGAATGGCTTCTGTGCGGGTTGGAATCGCTTACGCTTCCAAGGAAATTATCAAATTTTATAACAAAGTAAAACCGCCTTATAATATCAGTCAGCCCAATCAGGATGCCATTCTAAACACAATTGACAATGCAAAAATCAATCAAGTTTCAGAAAATATCAACATCATTCTGAAAGAGAAAAAAAAACTAATTGAAAACTTAGGAAAATTGGATTTAATTAAGAAAATTTACCCTTCAGACGCCAATTTTATTTTGGTCAAAGTTGATAATGCAGATTCAGTTTATCAGGAATTAGTGGAACAAAATATCATTATTAGAAATCGAAATTCAGCCGTTAAAGACTGTCTGAGAATTACAGTTGGTTCTCCCGAAGAAAATAAAAAACTCATAGAAACCTTAAAATCAATTAAGTAAAATGAAGAAGCTACTATTCATAGACCGTGACGGAACTTTGGTTCTAGAACCAGCAGATTATCAGGTTGATTCTTTTCAAAAGCTGAAATTCTATCCACAAGTCTTCACTTATCTTTCAAAAATCGCCAACGAGTTGGATTATGTATTGGTGATGGTGACGAATCAAGATGGTTTGGGAACCGATTCTCATCCAGAAGAAAATTTTTGGCCGGTTCAAAATTTCATTATCGAAACTTTTGAAAGTGAAAATGTAAAATTCGAAGATATTTTGATTGATAAAACCTTCGCCAAAGACAATGCGCCAACCAGAAAACCAAATACAGGTTTGCTGACGAAATATTTTGACAGAGATATTTACGATTTAGATAATTCATTCGTAATCGGCGACAGAATTACTGATGTTAAGTTGGCTAAAAACCTCAATTCAAAAGCGATTTTCATTAATAATGATGAAAATCTGGGCGCAGATGAAATTTTGGAAAATGATGATATGGAAAATGTAATTGCTCTCAAAACAACTTCTTGGAAAGAAATTTATGAATTCCTGAAACTAGAAAACAGAACTTCAGAAATTATCCGAAATACCAACGAAACCAAAATTAAAATCAATCTAAACCTCGACGGAACTGGAAAATCCAACATTAATACAGGAATTGCCTTCTTCGACCATATGCTTGACCAAATTGCTAAACACGGTCAAATGGATTTGGAAATCAAGGTTGATGGTGATTTGGAAGTTGACGAACATCATACGATTGAAGACACAGGAATTGCATTGGGCGAAGCTTTTTATCAAGCTTTAGGAAACAAATTAGGAATCGAACGTTATGCTTTTGTTTTGCCAATGGACGATTGTTTAGCTCAAGTTACATTGGATTTTGGCGGACGAAACTGGATCAACTGGAATGCAGAATTTAAGCGCGAAATGATTGGGAAAATGCCAACCGAAATGTTCTTTCATTTCTTCAAATCTTTCTCAGATTCGGCGAAAGCAAATCTTAACATCAAAGCGGAAGGCGACAATGAGCATCACAAAATCGAATCGATTTTCAAGGCTTTTGCAAAATGTTTAAAATCCGCGGTAAAACGTGATTCGGACAAAATGATTCTACCTTCAACAAAAGGAATGCTGTAACAGTCAAAAGGCTTCGAGAGCCTCAGCCAGACAAAAAAAGTCAGTATTAAAAATGTCATACTGAGCTTGTCGAAGTATCTAAAATTAAAATATGAAAACAGTCATTATAGATTACAAAGCCGGAAATGTTCAAAGTCTTCTGTTTGCGATCGGAAGATTAGGATTTTCTGCCAAACTCACCAATAATTTTGATGAAATTTCCAAAGCAGATAAAGTGATTTTTCCCGGAGTTGGAGAAGCATCTTTCGCAATGAATTCTCTCCGAGAGACCAAATTAGATTTGCTAATTCCGGCACTTAAACAACCACTTTTGGGAATTTGCCTTGGGATGCAATTACTCTGCAGAGATTCGGAGGAAAGTGAGACAAAAGCTTTGGGGATTTTTGATGTTTCGGTTAAGAGATTTCCCGATTCGGTTTTGGTTCCGCAGATTGGTTGGAATCAGATTTATGATTTGAAATCGGATCTGTTCAAAAATATTCCTCAGCAGAGTTATATGTATCTCG
>JAGNPP010000355.1 GCA_017989575.1 Chryseobacterium sp. | reverse complement strand
ATGAATATCAAATCTGGTCTTATTATAGCAAGCTGCATTTGCTTATTTCAAGTAAATGTTTGGGCACAACCGAAAGCCAAAAATGTGATTTTTATGATTGGCGATGGCATGGGCATCAATCAAGTTTATGCGGCTATGACAGCTCAGGGCGGTCATCTGAATCTTGAAAAATGCACCGCTTCGGGCTTTAGTAAAACCTATTCCGCCAATAAATATATTACCGATTCGGCCGCTGGTGGAACCGCTTTGGCTACAGGTTCAAAAACCAAAAATAACATGATAGGTTTGGCGCCAGATAGCGTTACTAAATTGTGGTCGTCGCTCTATTTTGCTGAACACAAAGGGTTAGCAACTGGAATTGTTGTTACGGTGGCAGTTACACATGCAACGCCAGCCTCATTCTATGCGCATCAAATATCACGCAAAATGAGTGAAGAAATTGCGCTGGATTTATTAAATGCTGATGTTGATGTGGTGATTGGTGGCGGTCGTGATGATTTTGAAAAGCGATCGGACAAGCAGAATCTGAAAACACAATTTGAAGCTAAAAACTATCAAGTAGTTCATTCCGAAAAAGCCTTGGATAAAATCGAACAAGGTAAAGTTTTAGCGCTGTTGAATGACAAGGATATGCCTGTAGCTAGTAAACGTGGCGATATGCTTCCTAATTCTGTAGAAAAGGCTATTTCTATTTTATCTCAAGATTCAGCAGGTTTCTTCTTGATGGTAGAAGGTTCACAAATCGATTATCAAGGTCATAACAACAATACCAACGAGTTGATTAACGAAATGGTTGATTTCGACAAAGCTATTGGCAAAGCGCTCGATTTTGCGCAGAAAGATGGTAACACCTTGGTGGTGATTACTGCCGACCATGAAACGGGTGCTTTTTCTATTTTAGATGGCAACTTTGAAACGGGTAAAGTGGATGGTAAATTCAACAGTTTTTATCACAGCGGCGTCCCGGTTCCTGTATTCGCTTTTGGTCCAGGTTCTGAGCAATTTAATGGTTGGATGGAAAATGTTGATTTTCGTGATAAACTATTGAAGGCACTTGGCATAAAACAGTAAAAGGGATTAATATAGAAAAAGAAGGTTCAAGCATTTGCTTGAACCTTCTTTTTTTATCACTTGCACATAAGTTACCAAAGTAGCATAGGCGTATTTTAGCAGCAAATGTTTGATTTATTTTCTCCAGTTTTCAAAATTCCATTTCCAATAGTCCAATTTCAGTTTAAGTTTCTTCCGTTTCCAATTTATATCAAATATCTCATTTTCGTTTAGATTTATGGGTCTCTCAATTGCGATATTAAATGGAGGATAGTCAGTATTTTTGAACATGTAGTCATCTTTTCGGAAACGTCTACTTGTCACTAATTCAATTGTCGTTTTTTTCTTTGTAGCTTCAGCAATAGATACATTTATCCAAACAGGTATTCTCTCAGAAAAATATAATCTTGAAAGTACTTGGTCTATTGTCAATGTTTTTCTTAGCTCCTTTTTTCGTTCTTTTAAATTTGTCTTTTCTTCATTATCAAGGTGGTCGCTATCTGCAAGAATGTTTGGTCGAATAATGTAATAAATATTCTCGGAAAGGTTATTCCATGCTATTTTTCTCGCAATTTCTAAAGTTAACTTTGAAATTCCGTCGAGATTTTCTTTAAAAACTTCCTTTTTCATTCTATGTACTTCCTGTTAACGGTTTGTTAGGGCTGTTTTTTATATTCCTCTAGAGTTAAATAATGCTTGCCAGAAATTTCTACCATAGAGTGTTTCTTTTTTTGTTACAAATTTTCCAGTTTCTGCATTGATAAATACTTCTTCGACGACAACTTTCAAAAATCCTTTAAATTTTCCCAAACGCCATAAAAATAAATCAGTGTTACTATCATAAATGAACAAGTAATTCCCATGTGGTTTCTTAAACTTATCTGAGAAGTATTTGTCTGCAATATTTTCTGCATTTTCTTTTGAAATCAAGTCTCTTGTTTTAAACTTATTCAAGGCTTTTAGTTGTCTTTTGGCTTCAGATTCCATTGAAAATCTTCGAGGTTCAATTAATTTAAGCTTATCATTTAATTCTATAAAAAGCCCAGCTGGCCTAAGTACACCATTCTCATTTATTACGTGCAGATTATTAAATTCATTTGGATTTTTGAGAAAATAAATCACAGAATAAGTCTCTGGATAAGGATTTATGGAATCAACCATTTCAAAATGTGCAACAAAAGGAATTGAATCTCTTTTTAGGTTGTCAAAATACTCCTGATTAGTTAAATGTATAACAGTGCTGTCCGCCACTGAAATTATATCAGAATAATGTTGAATTTGTCCATTTAGAAAAGTCGGACAGAAAACTAATAATGAAAGTAAGTAAATGAACTGTTTCATTGTTATTTATGCTAATATTTTGCTGGATTCCGTCAACATGTGTATATTTGAACATTACGTTCGCATATCTAATTTATTGAACGGATTTCTGATTTTAGAGTTGAAAATCTCAGTTGTTTTAATACGAGTTAGCGTATTTTGTTTTATAGGCTAGCGCATAGAGTTTCATCTGTTTTACCATAGCGAGTAAACCATTGGAGCGGGTGGGCGATAAATGCTCTTTTAACCCGATTTGATCGATAAAATGGAGATCTGAATTGATAATTTCGTCGGGCGTACAGCCTGAAAGCACTTTTACTAAAAGTGACACAATGCCTTTTACAATCACGGCATCACTTTCGCCATGATAATAGAT
>JAGNPP010000004.1 GCA_017989575.1 Chryseobacterium sp. | reverse complement strand
ATGAGTGCATTTGTGCTAATGAGCCAAAACCCTGAGTATTACGGGCAGGAAGCAAAACTATTCATATTTATGATAGTGCAACAGTGATTCCTATAAACGTGCCTGGTATGGCAAATCAAACAACGGTCCCAGGAAATTGGAGTTTTACCGAAACCGCAAATGCAAAAACTTTGAGAAATTTGAGACCTGAGCAAACATCATCAACAGTCAACAATCCTACTGTAGACGGAACTGGAAACTGGATGTATGCTAATATGAATTTCGGATCAAAAACCTTTGGCTTCTCTACGACTACCAAATATGCTAATCCTACTTATGCTGTTTTGGCTTATCTGGAGTGCGATACAGATGGAGACGGCATTCCCAATCGTTTAGATTTGGATTCAGATGCAGATGGTTGTGCTGATGATTTTGAAGGGGGAGCAACTATTGAACAAGTAGATTTGATGACCGCAGTTGGGTCGCTTTCTGGAGGAAGTACAGTGGTTAACAAGAATATTTGCACAACTTGTGTCAGTACTTCAGGGACTAATATTGGCTTGCCTCAGATTACAACTCCTCCTGCAAATTATAGCAATACAACGGGACAAAGTGTTGGTAATTCTCAGAATGGAGCTATCAAAAACTGCTATTGTACACAGCCACCTTCTGCCGGAACGGGTGAGATTACGAAAGTTGGAATCTCCGTTCAGCAGAAACAGGAAGGCTGGCCAGAGAATATTCCAAACGGACACATTGTTTTGGAATCCAAAGAGAAAGGAATGGTCATTACAAGAGTCAATCACGTGAGTTTTGTTCCACAAGCTACAGATTCTGTTGCCACGCCATTTGCGGGAATGCTGGTTTACGATATTCAGGACACTTGTGTAAAACTTTACAATGGCATCAATTGGAAATGTATCGAGAGAAGCTGTAATGATACTTCTAATTAATTAAAAAATTAACAAAATGAAAAAAATAATATTTACAGTTGTTTTGAATTTATTATTTACGAATGGGACTGCGCAAGTGGCAATCGGAAAAACAAGTGTTACCAATACCAGCGTACTTTTAGAATTCGACAATGCGACAACGAATAAAAAAGGAATCATCCTCTCTGCAGTAGAAAATATTAACAAAGCATTGACTGACAATCCAGCAGCAAACAATGGAACTTTTCTGTTCGATAGAAGTGATGACACCGTAAAAATGTTTGAGAATGAAAAGTGGGTCAAGCTCAGTGACACGGGAAGTGAGGCGAAAATAACACCCAATACTTCAGATGAAACAGCCTTGACTCAAGGGGCAATCATAGGAGCGGGAACTAGCAGTGCAAAGGGCGTATTGGTTTTGGAAGCGCCAGACAAAGCAATGGTATTACCATGGATTCAACACCCGCACATCAATGTGAAAGATCCTTATCCGGGAATGATTTGCTACGATACAGCTAGTAGAAGTCTAGCGGTGTTTGATGGCTCTGTGTGGAATTATTGGAAGTAATCGCTGCTTTAAAAATAGATCTTAACTAAGCAAATTATAATTCCATCAACTTTTAAAAATACGGACATAGCATATTATGTTCGTATTTTTTAATTTAATATTCAAAAGATTAGAGATTTTCAAAATAAATTATATATTGCAACTTCTTTAAAACACACAAATGATTATAAAACGTAAAGTCGGATTGTTAAAATTCGATTTTTTCTACATAAAGCTATCTTTATGCTGTCTGATATTGTATTCTCACAATATTTTTTCCCAACAGAAAAATCAAGAAACAAAAGCAATCGACTCACTGATTGAAGCTACCAATCAAGTGTATATGAGGTATGAATTTCTACCTCTGATTCCACTGTCGCAAAATATCCTGAAAAAATCTGAAAAAATAGATTATGAAAAAGGTCTGGTCTATGGCAATTTTTATATAGCGAATGCTCTAGTTGGGATTGGGAAATACAAAGAAAGTAATGAGTATCTTCAAAAATCGCAAGCTTACAGGAAGTATCTTGAAAAGGATTTGATGCAAAGTTCTAGAAACTATGGGCTTCTTGGCGATAATTATCTCAGTCTGAAACTATATTCTCTTTCTAGGAAAAATTTCCAAATGTCCATAGATGAGCTCAAGAAATCAAAAAAAAGAGATCGCACGATTATAAGGACAGAAAGTTCCACTTATCTTAATATTGGAGAGCTTTACAAAGAGATGAAAAAATATGATTCTGCATATTATTACATTATCAAAGCTAAAAATTTGATCCGTAATTTGGATGCTAAGGATATTGAGATAGAAAAGAATCTCATAGAAATAGATCTTGGATTCCATCATCTGGAGTATAAAGATCAGGATTCTGCAAAGTATTATTTCAATAGCGCCATTAGAAAAAGCACCTTGGATGTTCTTGTAAAAATCTATGCTTATGAAGGCCTTGGAAACCTATATCAGAAACAGAAAAAGTATTTGGAAGCGGAGCAGAGTTATTTGAAAGCTATCGATATTATTGAAAGATACAATTATCCCATAGAGAATTTTGAAATTTATAAAAATCTGAGCCAGATTTACAATTTGTTGGGAGACTCTGCAAAATCGGAAAATTTTTTGGAGCAGTTCAACAATAATCAGGATAGTCTGGATTTGTCAAAGAAAGTAGAACGGGACATTATTATCAATGATGTTTTAAAAATTGAAAAAGAGATCCATCAGGAGGAAAATAAACGCAGAATGCTTTATGGAGGAATTGCTTTTGGAGCTTTAGTCTTGATTGCTTCACTCTATGTGTTTTACAACTTTAAAAAGAAAAGCAAGAAACTGGTAGAAGAAAAAGAAAGTATAGCGCTACTGAAAGAAGATGAAAACAAAGAACTAAAGCAAAAAATAAATGAAGCTTTTGACGAAATCATAACCCTTGCAAAAACTAACAATTCATCTTTTTGGACAAGATTTCAGGAAGTATACCCCAACTTCAAAGATAATTTTCTTGCAGTAAGTCAGGATTTTAAAGTTGGAGATTTGACATTCTGTGCTTACGTTTACTTAGGATTCTCTTCGAAGGAGATTGCGGATCATACTTTCAAAACTTTGAAGACCATAGAAAATTACAGATACAACATCCGAAAAAAACTATCATTGGTCCCGGATCAGGACTTCAATATGGCCATAAAAGACATTGCAAATCGCAAGTTATCATAGAAAGAACAAAATTAGTATGACTAATTTTGTTCTTTGAAACCCTTTTGAATAAAGAGATTTTAAAGAAAGGGGCTTTTAGAGGGATAATACTTTTCATTATTAGAATCAGAATTTATATTTTCGTTCGGATTAAATGAATCTTCACAGATAATTTAATCCAAAACACACAAATGATTCGGAAAAACAAATTTCATAAGAAAGGTTTTGGCATCTTTTTATATAAAAGGTGCGCTTTTTTGTTTTTTCTATTCTTTGTTTCATTTTTCAATTCCCAAATTTACTTTTCAGAAGGAATTACTGTCCATGGCTCAGAGTACATTTATGATAGAACTAGCCAAGATGTTGCCCAAAATGTAGCAGAAGCAGAAAAAGAAATGCTTGCTGGAAACGTTTCTTCCAAAGTTTTGGAGGCTGAAAAAACGATCAAGGCACACAAAGCAGAACCTAAAACTTTAATTACTAAAAAAGAAAAAATTGAAAAATCAATCCAGAAAAAGATTGATGATCAAAAACGTAAAAAAATAGATGAAGTCCTGTTGCCAAGAGGAAAAACTTCTTCCGATTATTTCACCAAAGCAAAAAACTCGGAATCATCTATATTACTAGATAATCAAAATCATCTGTTTTCTGATTGTAATAATTATTATAACTCTGATTTTCAGGTTGTAATATCTACCTCACTTATTAATGATCTTCCTCTGTTTGTATACAATAAGAGCGAGGATTTTTTCTATTCTGTGCGCCCGCCACCCACATTCTCTTAATACGGATTTTAATCTGAAAAGCTTTTTATTAATTGTCTTTTCTAAGTCGTTGCTTCACTAATGAATTAGTGACTGCCCATAAAATCTGTTTTCCCAAATCAAGCAAGAATGTGCAGAGTAAAAGTACTCTGTAGCAACTCTTGTTGCCTGTTTCGAAAATATTTTTTTAGAAATTATTTTAAAATAACCTGATTTCTAAAGGATAACTATCTAATTTAATTTCATATTAATGAAAAAAATAGCAATTGTTTTTTTATCAATATTATTTACATCTGCCCAAGCTCAAACGGTCTTGCTCAATGAGGATTTTGAAAGCTATCCAGATTTTACCATCACAAATTTTGGAGGTTGGAGTCTTCTGGATTTGGATCAGCTGGATACTACCAATTATCTGGGAGGAGATCCTGCACCGCCAATAAACTGGGTGGCGAACTGGCCTAATGCCGGTTCCAAAATGGCATTTCAAATTTTTAATTTTTCGCAATCAAATGCGACCAATGATTTCATTGGAACTTCTGGTGATATTAGAAATTTCAACCCGAGAAGTGGACAAAAGTATGCCGCTTGCTGGGCTGGTAGAATGGTGCAGTCTTACCAAGGAAATAATGATTGGCTCATTGCCCCAGCGGTAACTCTGGGCGCATCTGGCAATCAAATTTCTATGTATTTGAAATCGCTTTCGAGTTCTTATGGAGACGAGAGGTTCCAGGTTGGTGTGTACGTGGGTAACGGTAATCCTACAAAATCTGAGGATTTTGTAATCATCAATACATTGCCATATCAGACTGTTCCTCAGAATCTTAATATTGATAACAATTGGAGGGATTTCATCTATAATTTAGACGATTATTTGGGGCAGACAATCCGGGTTGGTATCCGATGCATTACACAAGAAGCTTCTGCTTTGCTGGTAGATGATGTTAAAATCACGACCATTGCGACATTGAATGTTTCTGAAAATAATCAAAATCGTCAGATAGAAACTTATCCTAATCCTGTGCAAGATGAATTGTACATCAATAGTGATAAAAAAGTACAAGTCGCTAAGTTGTACAATCTTGATGGAAAATTACTACAGTCATTCAGCAAGTTTCCATTATCTACGAAGGGCATTGCAACAGGCAATTACGTCATTCAGATTCTATTTGAGGATGGTTCTACAAAAACAAGAAACATTCAAAAAAAATAAACACAATAAACACAATCAACACATAACACAATGAGAAAAATTTTATTATTAATGGTGGCCTTTGTTTTTCTGTTCGCCAGTGAGCAGATGCAGGCACAGTGTGCACCATCCGGTAGTGTTACTACCAATATTTCTACCACGCCAAACACCTGCGCTGGTAATGGGACTATAACGGCGACTTTCAGTAGTTCCACAAATACTACGATACGACTGATAAAGGGAGGATCAATATTGCAGTCTTTCATAAATCCTGCAAGTCCTTTTACTTTTAATAATTTGCAACCAGGCAATGACTATGAAGTTAAATTGATCTGTACTGAGAATAACAGTATTACTTATTCTTCAAATACTAACGTTACAGTTGCTCAGAATTATGTTGCTATTAGCAATGCAAATATCGATATTACAAACGTTTGTGACAATTTTACACAAGGAGGAACATTTACAGTAAGTAGTGTAACGGGAGGAAATCCTTCTTATGATTATTCTGTTATTCTTGATAATGATCCCAATTACAATGATTCTCTGAGCCAATATTCTACGAGCAATGTGAAAAATGTCACTGAATTTGGAACTTATCAGATACGAATAAAAGATGCTTGTGGGGTTTATAGAACATTTACAAGAACAATTTCCCCAAGTTTACCTGCATATCAGCTTTTCTGGAGACCTAAAAAAGTATGTGGTGGTAACACTGCAACAGGATCTTTTTGGTATGCAAGTACTGGCGGAACGGGAAGCACAATCATTACTAATAATAATATCATTTCCTCAGGCGGTGTACGATTGCTAATAAGAGATACTAATGTTTCTGGGACAATATTATTTAATGGGATCTATAATGGAACACCTTTCACTTACACAGAGAGTCCTTCTCATATTTACCATGTTACAGCAACTAATTCTTGTGGGCTTGTAAAAACCTATACGCACAATCTAAATGTAGGAGATTACCCTGAGCATGAATCTATAGAAGCGGTAGCCCAGACTTCAGGTTGTGGAGCATCAGAAACAATGATTATACGAGCTAGTACCAATAAATCCTATTGGAGCTATCCTATAAAAGTAACTGTGAAAAATTCCGTAGGAACTGAAGTATATACCAATCCATCTGTCAACGAGACTTCATCGTGGGCTACACCCGCATTACCACTTGGTAATTATACGGTTACATATCTAGATCAATGTGGAGATACTTTATCACAGAACATTAGTAATCCAACTACGGCAGGGGCTGCTTCTTTGGTGGTTCTAGATTTTGCAAAATATAGATGTGGTAGCCTGGGAGCTCTCACACAAACTGGGACAACACAGCTATTAGTACAAATTAATGGATATTTTCCAGATAGGAATAATGCAGTAGTAACTATTACATCTGGCCCATCTAATGTTGGACAAAATGCTATTTTTCTAGATGGTCAAACTTGGGGATGGACAAATGTTACCCCTGGAACGTATGGGATATCCTATACTTCTTGCGGGATTACTCATACTGCATCCATTACTATACCTCCCGGAGAGCATCAATTGCAGCAAAGCGTAAACCCAGAAGCTCAATCCTTTTGTTTGCAAGGCGGTAACATTAATGCTAATAAAGTATATAATGGTGCTTATGTGTATGAGGTACAGTTACTTAATTCTTCAGGAACAGTAGTAGCAGGTAATACTACCGGAATCTTTAACAATGTTCCTGCAGGAACTTATACTACAAGATTGCAAATACATACCTGCCAAGGACATTCATATTTTGTTGAAAATCCAAATACTGTTACTATTACGAACCAAACAACAGGACCGCTAATTACTTCCGCGGTTGGAGTAATTTGTGAAGATGCCACTGGAAATCCTTTATCTACAGGTTCTGCCTATGTCAATATAAGTGGTGTTGCTCCTTACACATTGCAATACAAACTTCATGGTACCAGTACTTGGACTACTATCACAAACGCACCTTCTTCTAACACTATAAGCGGACTTACGGCAAATGCTGTTTATGATCTATTATTATCAGACAGTTGTGGAGGAACTTATACTTCTACGGTACAGATTAAAACTATGGGAGCATTGAACAGTTCTACCACTTCCCAACCTTGTAACAATGCGCCTTATGCACTTTCGATTCCTTTTTATGCGGGAGCTACTTACGAATGGACTAATTCCAATGGAGTAGTAGTTTCTAACACTAGAGTCTATTCTATTGCGAATTACACCTCTGCTTACAATGGTTCTTACACTTGCAAAATCACGTGGACAAATTGTGTGACCAGATATGTTAATGTTACCATTGATAGCAACCTTTGTGGTTCACCTCTTGGAAATTGTGGCTTGATAGATTCAGACGGAGACGGAATTGGAGATCTTTGCGATCTTGATGATGATAATGACGGGATTCTAGATTCTGCAGAATGTACAATTGATCCAGTATCTGTATTTGCCCCAAATAATTTTACAAGCATAGATCCATTGATTGCAGGTTCTACTTCAGATAATACAAAGACAATTACCATTAGACCATCAGACTTTGGATTTATTACTCATGGTGCAACCAATGTGAGCGGATCACACGATTATAGTAGTTTCTATGGTTTGCCAACGGGTTCTATCATTGTCACTGTGCAAAATGCTAACGTACATCCAATAGCAGATCAATTCTATACAACTGGATTGACAAGCAACACAACCATTACAACATCGGGAACAGTTGGGCAGTATGTTGTCTATAACCATGGCCGAGATTACTATAGAACACAAGAAAGAGGTTTTGAATTCTTTGATGATACCAATAATGGTCTTGTAAGTTTTAATATTCAACCTACTGGAGGAAATTGGCAAAGTGGAAATATTGGAAATTACTATTATGTAAGACATTTGGGAAGTACAACAGAAGGAGCCGCTTTCTTGATGGCGACAGTAAATCCTCAAGTAATGACCAAAAAAGTTGTAGTCTCTACTAACAATGTAGAACCAACAGAATATAGCACATATTTTATTTCTCTGTTTCCAGAATGCGATACAGATAAAGATGGAATCCCAAACAGATTAGATCTTGATAGCGATGCAGACGGATGCTCTGATGCATTAGAAGGATCTGCAGATGTAAGATATGGACAATTGGTGATAGCGGGAGGAACTGTAAATGGAGGTAGTACGTCTGTGAATCTAAACCTTTGCAATACACCAGATTGTGTAAGTACAAGTGGTGCTAATATTGGTCTTCCTCAATATACAACAGTTCCGGTTGGATACAGCAACACAACTGGACAAGGCGTTGGTGATTCTCAAAACGATGCAGTTAATAAATGTTATTGTACCAATCCTGGCACATCCGGAACACCAGATGGTTACACAAAAGTTGGTATAACGGTTCAAGAGAAGCAAACCACTTGGCCAGAAAGCATACCGAATGGTCACATCACTTTGGAGTCCAAAACAAAAGGTTTGGTAATCACTAGGGTAGCTCATGTAAGTTTTGTTCCCCAGACGACAGATGCAGTGAAGAACCCATTTGCAGGAATGTTGGTCTATGACATCCAGGATGCTTGTGTAAAGCTTTTCAACGGTATCAACTGGAAATGTTTGGAGCGAGCTTGTAATGATACTTCTAACTAATATTAATGTAACAAAACCAGATTATGAAAAAAATAATACATAGCGCAACTCTAATTATATTGACGGTATTCTCTGCAAAGGGACAAGTTGCAATTGGTAAAACTTCTGTAGTCAATACCAGTGCAATCCTAGATTTTGATAATTCTTTAAGCAATAAAAGAGGAATCATCTTATCCGCTGTTGATAATGTAAACAATGCATTATCAACTGTCTCTGTGGCTCATAATAACGGAACATTTTTATTCGATAAAAGTGACAATAAATTAAAAATGTATGAAAATAATACTTGGGTAAGCCTGAGTGATATGACTGGAAACTCTGCATCTATTGTTGCCAATACAACAGCAGAATCATCCAGCGACCAAGGGGCAATCATTGGAGCTGATACCAGTTCCGCAAAGGGCGTATTGGTTTTGGAAGCGCCAGACAAAGCAATGGTATTACCATGGATTCAACACCCGCATATCAATGTGAAAAATCCTTATCCCGGAATGATGTGTTATGATACAGCCAGTAGAACTTTGGCTGTTTATGATGGCTCTGTTTGGAATTATTGGAAGTAATTACTTTTAGTTTCTAATGAAATCCTCAGAATTTTTTAGTTCTGAGGATTTTTTTATTTATTTAACATAATAATCTTAATTTTGTATTTAATTACAAAGAATTAGTACCTGCTCACTCATTATTATAAATATTTATTTTGAATGTTTTTCGCAAGTATTCTTTAGTTAAAACAATTATTTGAGTCGGTTGTAAAGAAGGAGAATTTTCAAGAATGATTTCCTAGTCTAATAAAAGATTTCCTAATTTGAAACAATTATGCGTCAATATATATTAATAATTCTGTTTACCATTATTTCTTTCTTCACAATATTCGAAAAAGGAATTAGACTCTGTGAACCAGAAAATTGGAGAGTTAAGAAAAGAAGGAGATCTTGAGGTAGCACTCGCCCTGTGCAAAAAAATACTTGCTGATAAAAAGAATTTTGGTGAAAAAAAAGAGTTGCTTAGAACTTACATTCAAACGGGAAATCTCCTATCCAATCTTTCCAGAGTCAAAGAAAGTTTTGAATATCTGGAACTTGCTTTGGAGGGAAATAGAGATTTGCAGGATACGGAAATAGATGCAAAAATTTACGGCGAATTTGGAAGAAATTACATAGCACTCGGCTTTAGTCAAAAATCAATTGAATATTTTACAAAAGCGATTGATCTATCAAAAAACATTACTGAGCCAAAAATAAGAAAACCCTTATTACAATATTTGTATAGTATCAGAGGTGTACAATATGAAGAAACAAATCAATTGGATGCTTTCTACAAAGATCTTCATAGTGCGTACAAATTAAATCCTGATACTTATTCTGCATCGCGACTTGCAAAGTATTTTACGGTACATCGTGAGAATTTGGATTCTGCAAAATATTATCTGGACAGGGGAGAGGAGATGTTCAGCACAGGCAAATTTCCTATTTTTCAAAAGTCTGTTTTGCTGAGAAGCTACGGCAGATATTATTTTAAGAAGAAAGATTACAAAAAAGCAATTTCAAATTACGAGGAATCCCTCGCCATCTCCGAGGAATTAAATAAACCAAAAGATCTCAAAGACACACATAAGTTGCTTTTTGAAGCTTACAAAGCTGTGAATGACGAAAGCAATGCAAACAAAAATCTGGAACAATATTCGAAAATCAATGATAGTTTATCGTTTGAACATAAGAAGATTCAGGACACGCCAATCAAACATATCTTAAGGGAAAAGGAAGAACAGGATCAAAAAAAAGAAAAGAATTATCTTTATCTGCTTATCATTCTATTTGCTATTATTCTTCTGGCTGTCTATCTTATATTAAAAAGAATTTCGAAATCCAATAGGATAGAAAAACTAGAGATTATTTTTGAAAATGAAGTGAAAACTCAAGAATTGAAACTAAAAGTCAATGAATCTTTTGATGAGGTCATCCATTTGGCAAAAACCAATAGCCCAGAGTTTTGGGCGAGGTTTCAAGAAGTTTATCCTGAGTTCAGAGGTAGATTGTTGGCAATCAATCCAGATCTGAAACACTCCGAGCTTATTCTAACTGCCTATATTTATCTTGGATTCAACACAAAAGATATTGCGGAATATACCTTCAAGGCTATCAAAACAATTAAGAATAATAAGTACAACCTGAGAAAACGTCTGGTGATAGAAACCAAAGATGATTTTGTCCTGTGGATCAGAAATCAAATTGATAGCTAATTCATAGATAGGCTTATTTTTTTACATTTTAATTGTTTGAATTAGTAAAATTTATTTTTTCATATATCAAGAATATTCGATTCTCTAGTGTTTTTATGAACTTTTTTTGAAAATTAAAACATTTCTTAAATGTCAGAATATAAACCTAATATCTTGATTTTTCTTAAAAAAGGTGGTGCTTTTCTCATTCGTCAGCAATTATCTTTAGTCAATTTGAAAAATGGGCATCATTTGGGTATGTGTTTTTTTCGAAATATCAATCAGCATTCTTTTTTTTGTAGGACAAAATTAATCAACCATTATGTCCTTTTCCAACACAGAAAATTAAGCCCAAATTTTAAAAAAATCCATATCGGAAATATTATTAAACAATCTGTTCTTGAGAATAAGCTGGATGATTTCCGGATCTGCAATTTTATGCAGTGTACACAGGATGTAATTAATGAGATGTATGAGAAAGAAAGTCTGGATGCTGATGTTTTATTAAGATGGAGCAAGCTTCTGAAGTACGATTTTTTTCGCATTTATTCTCAACATCTAATTTTATATTCACCTCCGTCCAAGGCTTCTTCTGAGCAACAACAAAAAAGTTCTTTTTTACCTCTATTTCGCAAAAATATCTACACCAAGGAAGTCATTGATTTTATTTTGAATCAGATAGATTCCCAGCAGATGTCAAAACTTGAGGTAATAGAGCAGTACAATATTCCCAAGACAACCCTATACAAATGGATCCGAAAATACAGAGGTTAAAGGTATTAATTGAGAAATATCTCAACAAAAGCAGAGGAGAGGTCTACATCATATTCGGGAGCCCGTCTGATGGATCGGATCAGGAAGTTTGGTTTTATACCAAATACAGACTTGGCATCTTCAGAGATGAAATAGCATTCGTCTTCCATCAAAATAAAATATGTGATATTGTGATTACGGAATATTTTCTGTGGAAAGAGCTAAGAAATATTTTTTACTACGAAGGACAAAATCCTCAATACAAAATCATAGAAATCAAATGATTTGAAATATTAAATGATTTTTATATAAGTTATTTTATAAATTAATGAAAAATAATAAACCTAATTACTTCAGAATATATAATGATATTCTTCAAAAAAAATTCCCCCATAAGATAAAAGATTGTGAGGCTATACTTAGTAATAATGATTTAAGTGTACTCGATATTTTAGAGATTAACAAAATAATATTCGGACAATCCAATGACGATAATCAAGCTTTTGACCAAAAACACAGAAGTTACCAACGTTCTGATATTCTGCAAATTTTGGATTATCAGAAAAAACACCGACTTAATAATGTGCAATTAGCCTTGCATTTTAATCTGAGTAGAAATACTGTAACCAAATGGAAAAAACTATATATATAGTTTGATAACCGGAAGTAATTTTTAAAAAAAAGTGCACTCAAAAAAGAATGCACTTTAAAACCTTAAAATTCAAAAAAATTATAATGAAACCCCTCGTTTCCAAGGGATAAATACATCCTGTTTCAATTGGTCTGCTTTTGTTTCTACGTTACCGCTTGCCAATTCAATAATATAATCTACAATCTCCTCACCAACTTCCTGAATGCTTTTTTCACCCGTGATCACGGTTCCCGCATTCACATCGATGATGTCCGACATTCTGTTGATAAGCGCCGTGTTAGAAGAGATTTTCACAACCGGTGCGATTGGATTTCCCATCGGATTTCCTAAACCTGTGGTGAATAAAACTACGGTTGCGCCAGATCCTACCAATCCTGTGGTACATTCTGCATCGTTTCCTGGCGTGTTCAATAGATTCAAACCTGGTTTGGAAATATATTCACCGTAATCCAAAACATCTACGATTGGCGCCGTTCCACCTTTTTTGGAAGCTCCTGCAGATTTCATGGCGTCGGTAATTAGACCATCTTTGATGTTTCCCGGCGATGGATTCATATCAAATCCTGAACCTGCATCCACAACGGATTTTTCAAAAGCTTTCATTAATGATAAGAACTTGTCTGCTTTTTCCTCGTCCACGCATCGGTTCATCAATTCTTGCTCCACGCCACACAATTCCGGGAATTCTGCCAAGATCGTTTTTCCGCCCAATGCTGCAAAAATATCCGAAACAATTCCCAAAGCTGGATTGGCTGATATTCCTGAGAATCCGTCGGATCCACCACATTCCAAACCAATACTTATTTTTGAAACTGGCGCTGGTTGACGTTCGATTTTGTTGGCTCTTTTGATCGCTTCGAAAGAATCTTTGATCACCATTTGGAACATTTGATCTGTAGTCCCGATTTTTTGTTGCTCGAAGATCAAGATTTCTTTGTCGCTATTCGGGCTCATTTCTTTCAAAGCATTTTGAAAAATATCAACCTGAAGATTCTGACATCCTAAACTCAAAACCGTTGCACCAGCCACATTCGGGTTGTTTACATAGCCTGCTAGCAATTTTGCCAACAATTCAGAATCTTGACGGATTCCGCCACAACCACCTTGGTGATTGATGAATTTTACTTCAATATTGTCCAGAAGATTCTCATTTCGAGATTTATCTTCCACTTCTGCCACGCTTTTTTCTTCGATTAATGAGCGTAGGAAATTTTTGTAGGAAACTTCTTTTTTCGGCAACAATTCGTTTTCGAAAATGTCTTTCAGTTTCTCAATATTCTTGTTTTCACAAAAAACCAATGGGAAAAACAGCCACACGTTTTTGGTACCAACTTGTCCGTCAGAGCGGTGATAACCATTGAACGTTTTGTCTTTCCATTTATCAACATTGGGTGGCGTCCAACCAAGATCTCCAGTTTTTTTGAAAACCGGCTCACTTTGGTGCTTCACATTTTCAGTCGTGATCACTTCACCCTTTTGGATGGTTTGATTGGCTTTCCCGACCACAACACCATACATGATAATTTGCTCGCCGGCTTCAAAATGCTCTCCAGCGAATTTATGTTTAGCTTTTGTATCCGTTAAAACATTGTAAGGCGTTCCGTCGAGATCAACGATTTCACCTGCGTAAAGATCCATCAGCGCTACAACAACGTTGTCTTTTGGATTTACTTTTAATACTTTCTTCATAATTTTTAAGTATTTTAAAAATTAACTGTTTGTCATTTAATAATTATTTGGGCAGCTATTTCCGTCTTCCGTTCCCAATCTTTTTCGCCTAGCTTTTCCAGCCACAAAAAAGGATTTCCACTCAAGCCGGGCTGCAATTCGATTTGTAAATCTTTTGATTTATTCAGATTGACAGCAATTTATCAATTTTGTCAGGCTGAGGTTCTCGAAGCCAAATAAATACTATTGAATGAAATTTTTATAACCTTCTTCAATTCCTTTGGAATCGATTGCACTCAATGCCTTAGTCACAGATTCTAGCAATCCTGGAACTTCAGTAAGATCCTGATCCCAGAAACTGATTTCAGACAAAGCTGCTTTCGTCACTTCTCCAAGATCATTAGTCGCCCAGATTTCGTTGAATCTTTTTACAACTGGTGCATCATCCATCACTGGAAGTTGCTTCCCGTTGAATTCTCCTTGGTAGAATCTGATCAATGCGGCAAGAGCGAAAGTCAGGTTTACAGGCAATTCTTTTTTATCATCAACATATTGCAACAAACTTGGCAATACTCTCACTTTGAATTTCGCAATTGAGTTCAATGCAATGCTAGAAAGCTGATGCTTCAAAAATGGATTTCTGAATCTATCAAAAACTTCCTCAGCGAAAGCCGTCAATTCTTCTTTAGAAAGGTCAAGTGTTGGAATGATCTCGTTGTAAACTGTATCAGAAATGAATTTTCCAGCAAATTCTGCATCGATAGCTTCTTTCACAGTTTCTTTTCCGTCAAGGATTGAGAATGCCAACATTGCTGTGTGAGCACCGTTCAGGATTCTTACTTTTCTGGTTCTGTAAGGTGTGATGTCATCAACGATCAAAACTTGATCATCGATTTTATCAAAAGGAATTTTCGCTTTCAATTTGTCATCACCTTCGATCACCCAAAGTAGGAATGCTTCGCAAACTACCATCAAACTATCATCGTAATCAAATTTAGCTTCGTACTCGTCTTTTTCTTCTCTTGGATATCCAGGCACAATTCTGTCCACCAAAGTGTTGTGGAAAGAGTTGCTGTTTTCTACCCAAGCAGAGAAACCTTCTTCCAGATTCCAAAGTTCAGCATATTGAAGGATATATTTTTTTAATGTCAATCCATTATTCTCGATCAATTCGCAAGGAATGATGTGAAGACCTTTGTCCTCAGCACCATTGAAATGTTTAAATCTTTCGTAAAGGAAAGCCGTCACTTTTGCAGGGAAATTCTTGTGAGGTCCTGCTTCAAGCGTAGTTTCGGATGCATCAAAAGCAATTCCGGCTTCCGTTGTATTTGACAAGATAAATTCTAGATCTTCGCCTTTTGCCAAATCAAGATATTCCTGATAATTCTCGTAAGGACTCAGTGATTTTTGGATGGCAGAAATAATCCTTTGATCGTCTACAATCTGTCCTTTTTTCACACCTCTCACGAAAAGGGTGTACAGATTATCTTGGGCTTGAAGCATATCGATAAGTCCGCCTTGAGTGGGCTGCACAACTGCAACGCCAGCATTGAAACCCGCTTCTTTGTTCATCTTGTCGATCAAATAATCAACAAAGGCGCGCAAGAAGTTTCCTTCTCCAAATTGTAAAAATTTTATAGGTAGTTTCTCCATCAAAGCGGCGTTTTCACGGCTGAGTTTTTGTTTTGTCTGATATTCCATTGTCTTTATTCTTTAATAATTTTATAAGTCGGAACCAATGATTTCATGACAAACCAGGCAATCAAATAAGCCACTGCACAGAATGAGAAAATAATCATATATCCTTTGTCGATACCGTCTACAACCACGGCACCGGATTTTTGTAATTGTTCGAAAAAACCTTCCGGCAAACGTTGTTCTGCATACTGAGGAAATTTTTCCAAAAGTGGAACGCCATCTACAGTTGTCCAAGCTTTGTGAGAATAGTCGAACAACAAGCCAGAACTTTTATTAATAATGGTAGAACCAATTCCGCCGACTAATCCTCCAATTCCTGTCACTGTAGCAATTGCTTTTTTAGGAAACATATCGCCAACTGTTGAGAAGATATTAGCAGACCAAGCTTGATGCGCCGCACCTGCAATTCCAATGATAATCACAGGAAACCAATATGAGACTTTACCTGTTGGTTGTGCCAGTAAGGCCAATAATGGGAAGAATGCGAAAATTAACATCGCTTTCATACGACCAGAATATGGGTTCATTCCTTTTTTTTCTACAAAAAATGTCGGGAGCCAACCACCAACGATGGATACCAAAGTAATCATATAAAGTATGAATAGTGGAAATGCACTTTGCGTACTGTCCATTCCGTAAACTGAGCTTAGATAAGCTGGTGTCCAGAAAAGGTAAAACCACCAAACGCCGTCTGTCATAAATTTACCGAAGGCAAAAGCCCAAGTCTGTCTGTATTTGAAACATTGCGCCAACGTAAAAGTTGTTTTTGGCTGAGACAAATCTTCTATTATCGTAGTATCGATATCTTGATTAATGTAATCAACTTCACCTTGATTCACTTTTGGATGCTCGTGTGGCTTTTTGTAATAGAAAATCCAAATTCCCATCCATAAAAATCCTAAAGCACCAATGATGATAAATGCCATTTCCCAACCTAAAGCCTTCGCAATAAAAGGAATAGAAATCGGTGCTGCAAGGGCTCCAACAGTTGCACCAGCGTTGAAAATACTGGTTGCCAAGGCTCTGTCTTTTTTAGGGAAATATTCTGCGGTAGTCTTGATGGCAGCAGGGAAGTTTCCAGCTTCACCAATCGCCAAAATCAATCTTGCAAAAATGAATAAAGCAACACTCACGTTGATTACGCGGGAAACATTTTTTACCGTTGCGATATTATGCTTTGCCTCTTCAAATCCCACAAACCATTCTCCAGTAAGGATTCCGGAAGTTGCAATCCCACAAAATGCGTGTAAAACCGCACCCACAGACCAAACGCCAATCGCCCAAAGAAAACCTTTTTTAGTATCCATCCAATCCACAAATTTCCCTGCGAAAATCATACTTGCTGCGTAGAAAATCGAGAACAATGCGGTGATGTTACCATAATCATTATTGTCCCAGTGGAATTCTGGTGCAATAAAATCTTTCCAAGTCAAAGATAGAACTTGCCTGTCAAGATAGTTTACCGTGGTTGCCAGGAAAAGCAAGCCAACGATGGTCCATCTGAAAGTGGTCGGTTTTGTGGTTGTAGATTGATTCATATTTGAATGATTTGGTTCTGTTTTTTTATTTTTAAGAAGCTTTTATTGATTTGATGATCTCCAAAACTTTCACTGTTTCGTTTTCAATTGTTGCATAATCTTTTGATGCCATCAGTTCTTTACTTACCAATTTGCTTCCCATTCCAACAGCAGAAACGCCTGCGTTGAACCAGCTTTCGATACTTTCTTTGGTTGTATCAACGCCACCAGTTGGCATAAATTGCAGATTTGGGAAAACATCTTTTATCGCGCTCATAAATCCAGCTCCTAAAGCATTTCCTGGGAATAATTTTACGAAAGTTACGCCAGCTGCTTCAGCCGTGATGATTTCCGTTGGCGTCATACAACCTGGGCTGTAAAGCAAATGTTTGGAGATCAAAAATTCTGCAACTTCTGGTACAAAACCTGGGCTGATAAAGAAATCTGCGCCTGCTTTTTCGTACTCTTCAGCTTGCTTCAGATTTTTTATCGTTCCGATTCCAAGAAGCATTCCTGGCATTTCCTCGTTTCTAAGTTCTACCATTTTGGTAAAGTTGTGCAATGCAAATTCACCTCTGCTTGTATATTCTACTGCGCGGATTCCAGCTTTGTAAAGTGCTTTTAGTATGTCGAGAGTTACCGTTTCGTCTGCGTTGTAATACAAAGGCAAAAGACCTTGGTTGATGATCGCATTGGTAACTAATTGAATCTTTGTCATTTTTTCTTAGATTTTTACTTTAAAAACTATTTTTCTAATGAAGCCATCTCCGATCATTGGTGCGTGGACATCATTTGGATAAAAAATAGCAAACTGATTATCGTTTAATTGAAAAAACATATCCGGATTATCATTGTAAAAAAGAACATCTTTTTCTGCACTGTATTCTCCGATTGGATTTGTGCATTTTTGCCTTGATTTCCAACCAATATTTTCTGTTCCCTTCAGACAAATTTGAATATCAATATTTTGATTATGACATTCGAATTTGGAAAGACTTTCTTCTTTTGTTTTGGCCATTTCATCAAAAACAATCATTTTAAGACCTTCTTGAATCTCTGTAACTCCAACTTCTAAAGAATCTAAATTCTTGTTTTTTAGATAGTCGAAAGCTTTTTCAAATAATGGATTTAGCAAAAAATATTGAGAAGCGTTTTCTAATGTATCTATAATCATTTTTTCTAAATTATCTCTTTATTCTCCCGCCTTTATCGCCATTCATCACATCCAAAATATCGGAAGCACTGCAATGGTTGATGTCACCAGGAACTGTATGTTTGATGGCGCAAGCGGCGTTTCCAAACTTAAGAGCGGTTTCATCATCGAAGTTTAATAAACCATAAATCAAACCTGCTGCGAAAGCATCTCCTGTTCCGATTCTATCTACAACTTGAAGAATTTCGATTGGTTCAGATTCGAAATATGTTTCATTTGCCCAAGCTCTTCCTTGGGTTTCCTGCGTACTTGCACTTGCGCCAACTCTTACTTTGTCAAATATCTTTTTGATAGAAGGCATTTGTTTCTGAAATTCTTTGCAAGCTTCGATGAAACTTTCTTTGTCAGAAGAGAATTTAGTTCCGATGATTTCGTTGATTTCATTTACGCCACCGATGAAAATAGTGGAGTAGGACACCAATTCTTTCAAAACTTCGAAGCCTTCTTTTCCGTATTTCCAAAGGTTGGAACGGTAAGCCGGGTCAGCTGTGATTTCAATTCCTTTTTCGTTGGCAGTTTGCAAACCTTTTTTCAAAGCGATGTACGCACTTTCAGAGATTCCTGGAGAAATTCCTGTCCAATGGAAATAATCTGCACCTTCCAAAGCTTTTTCCCAATCGATTTGATTTGGATTGATGTTGGCAAAAGAGCCATTGAGACGGTTGTAAGCAATTCTAGAAGCACGAACGGACGAACCAACTTCCAAGAAATACAATCCCAAAGGATGTTCGTTTTTTGAAATGTGAGTCGTATCTATTCCATAACTTTTGATGGATGAAACGGCTGATTCTCCCACAAAATCGTCAGAAACGACGCTCACGTGTTTTACGTCACAACCCATTGTCGCAAGCGATGCTGCAACGTTGAGTTCTGTACCTCCGAAAAAGAATTCCATCTCGTTGCTTTGCTTCATCATCCTGTTGTTGGCAGGAGACAATCGCATAATCACTTCTCCAAAGCTTACTACTTTGCCCATTAATCTAAATTTATTTTAAGAATCAAGATACAAGAATCGAGATTCCGGATTTTTTAATTATTTGATAAAATCTTCTCTGTGAGGGCTGAAAACATCAACCAAAATTCCGTCCTCTAGACAGACAACACCGTGAATAATATTTGAAGGTACGAAAAATGAATCACCTTTTTTCAAGGTTGTTTTTTCTTCGCCAATGGTGACTTCGAAACTTCCTTCAGAAACGTAAGTTACCTGAATGTGTGGATGTTGATGTGCGTAACCAATGCCTCCTTTTTTGAAACGGACATTCACCATCATTACAGAATTGTCGTATCCAACAATCTGTCGGTCGATGTATTCATCTATTTTTTCCCATTCAGTGGAATCGGATTTGTAGAATATTTGTGGTGTTTGTTCTGTTTTCATTTTTCAATTTTTAGAATCAAGATTCAAGATGTGAGAATCAGGATTTTTCTTTTTTAACAGCGAATCACTCGCAGCCCGACTTGAGCGGAAATCCTTTTTTGCTTTTACTCAAGTTCTATTTAAACTGAAATCGTCTGCAAAAAAGATTGACTTCGTCGAACCACTCCGTTAGGTTTGGGAGCGGAAGGCGGAAAAGCTGCCCAAATTATTGTCCTAATTTTAGAAAGTGAAATAGTCTTTTGCGTTGTTATAACAAATGTCCGAAACTATTTTTCCTACTAAATCCATATCTTGTGGAAGTTCGCCAGATTCGATTTCTTTTCCTAACAAGTTACATAAAACTCTTCTGAAATATTCGTGTCTTGGGAAAGATAGGAAACTTCTGGAATCCGTCAGCATTCCAACGAAAGTGCTGATCAATCCCATATTTGAAAGGGCATTCAGCTGTTTTTCCATTCCGTCTTTTTGGTCTAGAAACCACCAACCGGAACCGAATTGTACTTTTCCTTTTACAGATCCATCGTTGAAATTTCCAATCATTGTTGCCATAATTTCGTTGTCGGCAGGATTCAGATTGTAGATGATCGTTTTGGTCAATTTATCTTTTGAATCCAAAGTATTTAGGAACTTTGAAAGATTGACCGCCTGACCGAAATCGCCGATGGAATCCCAACCTGTGTCTGGTCCTAGAACCTTCAACATTCTTGCATTGTTGTTTCTCAACGCACCCAAGTGATATTGCTGAACCCAGCCAAATGAATGGTAAGTTTCTCCCAGAAACAACAAAATTGCCGTTTTGAATTGCTCAATTTGGTGAGGTGTCAAAGTTTCTCCTTTTCTTTTAATTTCAAAAATTGAGTTGATCTCTGAATCTGTGAATGTTTCGAAAGAAATATTGTTCAATCCGTGGTCACACAATCTGCATCCGTTGGCGTGAAAGTATTCTATTCTTTTGATCAGCGCATCCTGTACATCCTTGTAAGAATTAATTTCGATGCCTGCAGATTCCCCTAATTTATCGATGTAAGAATTGTAATCCTCATTGTCAATCAAAATCGCTTTGTCAGGACGGAAAGCCGTACTTACCGTGATTCCGATATTATTTTGTTTGATTGTTTTATGATATTCTAAAGTGTCTATCGGGTCTTCTGTGGTGCAAACTGTTTCCACATTTCTCATTTTCAACAAGCCGTGAACAGATTTTTCCGGCGTCTGAAGTTGAGCAGATACATTTTCGTAAACCTGGTCTGCATTTTTTTCATTAAGCAAATCGTAAACGTCAAAATATCTAGCTAATTCCAAATGCGTCCAGTGGAACAAAGGATTTCTCAAAGTATTCGGAACTGTTTTTGCCCAAGCTGCAAATTTCTCTTTGTCAGAAGCATCTCCGGTAATGAATTTTTCATTCACGCCCATCGTTCTCATCGCTCTCCATTTGTAGTGGTCGCCACCGATCCAAACCTGAGTGATATTCTCAAACTGACGGTTCTCTGCAATCTCTTTTGGAGGCAAATGGTTGTGATAATCGATGATCGGCTGTTTTTCTGCAAAATTGAAATACAACTCTTCAGCGAATTTATTTTTTAATAAAAAAGTATCTGTGATGAAAGGTTTTGTACTCATAAGACTAATAGATGATAGACTGATAGATGAAAGACTTAATTATTCGTTGGACGGTTTTCCGATGGTTGCCAAGATCCCGCCATCAACGTAGATGATCTGTCCGTTGATGAATTGACTTGCTTCTGAGGCTAAGAAAATTGCGGTTCCGGCAAGATCTTCTGGATTTCCCCAACGGCCTTCCGGCGTTCTGCTGATGATGAATTCGTTGAAAGGATGGCCATCCACTCGGATGGGTTCGGTTTGAGATGTTGCAAAATATCCGGGACCTATTCCGTTCACTTGGATGTTGTGTTTTGCCCATTCTGTCGCCAGATTTTTGGTCAGCATTTTCAGTCCGCCTTTTGCCGAAGCGTAAGCCACAACATTATCTCGACCCAATTCGCTCATCATAGAACAGATGTTGATGATCTTTCCTGATCTTCTTTTGATCATATTTCTTGCCACCAATTGGGACATGATGAAAGGTCCGGTCAAATCTACATCAATCACTTTTCGGAATTCAGAAACTTCCATTTCCAAGGCTGGAACTCTTTTGATAATCCCTGCATTATTAATAAGGATGTCGATCTGTTTGTGATTCGCTTCGATCTCTGCTACTTTTTCAGCGGCAATTTTTTCATCGGTCACATCAAAAATATAACCTGTTGCTTTGAAACCTTTTGATTGATAATATTTGATAGCTTCCTCAAGCTTCGATGGAGTAGTGCTTGTCACCACAAGTTCTGCACCTGCTGATCCCAAACCTTCTGCCATTGCTAAACCAAGACCGTGCGTTCCACCGGTGATTAAAGCTACTTTTCCTGTTAAGTCAAATAAATTTGTCATAATTATTTTAATTCGTCAGTTTTCACAGCATCCATATCGCCGTAATCCATATTTTCTCCTGCCATTCCCCAAATAAAACTGTAGTTAGAAGTCCCAACACCAGAGTGGATAGACCATTCTGGAGAGATCACTGCATCTCTGTTTTTCAAGAAAATGTGACGCGTCTCTGTTGGTTGTCCCATAAAATGTGAAATGGTTTGCCCTTCTTCCAAATCGAAGTAGAAGTAAGCTTCCATTCTTCTGGTGTGTGTGTGAGAAGGCATTGTGTTCCAAACGCTTCCTTCGTGCAATTCCGTCATTCCCATTTGAAGTTGGCAAGTTTCCAGAACGCTGTTCACAATTAGTTTATTGATGGTTCTTCTGTTCGCGTATTTTGCATCGCCTAATTCTACGATTTCAGCTTCAGCTTTTGTAATTTTCTTAGTTGGAAAAGCGTGGTGAGCTGGCGCAGAATTGATATAGAAATAAGGTTGTTCACCGTTTGAAGCTTCGAAAGTAACTTCTTTGTTTCCTTTTCCTATATATAAGGCCTCCTTATTATTAAGTTCATAAACCGTTCCGTCAACTGTGATTTTTCCTTTTCCGCCAACATTGATGATTCCTAATTCTCTTCTT
This sequence comes from Chryseobacterium sp., assembly GCA_017989575.1. Classification (GTDB taxonomy): domain Bacteria; phylum Bacteroidota; class Bacteroidia; order Flavobacteriales; family Weeksellaceae; genus Epilithonimonas. Next base: position 1,202 of record JAGNPP010000004.1, on the reverse strand, counting down.
TCAAGAAAGTAAGGTGCTTTCAGTTCATCGATGGTTTCTAATTTCAATGCTTTGTCAGTCGGCATTATTCCACCAACGATCAAACGGTCGTACATTGTGTAAACCAATTTGATTTGGTTTTCTACGAACAAATCGTTGATTAGAAATTCTCTTCTTAGATCTTCTGTTGTGTAGTTTTTTGCATCATTTGGATGATGTGCGTATCGGAATTCTGATTGAGTCATTTGGTATAATATATATGAATAATTAATTAATTCTGTGTAATCGATTGCATTACTAAACGCAATTTATGGAACAATAATTAATTTTTGTAAATATAAATATAAATTTCATCTGAGAAACAAAAATTTGATTTAATTTTTAAATGTCTGATAATTAATAATTTGCGTTAAAATAATGAGCTTTAAACATCAATATAGCGACTGTGTGAAATAACTTAATTCACTTCTGAACCCATAATTTGTGCAATATTGCACAAATTGTTCATTTGTAATACTGCAAAATTTCAAAGATGGTATTTTAATTTTAATTAACTGATAATCAAATTGTTGAATATTTTACGTTTTGCGGATTGGTCTTAGTTTTTATCAGAAGTAAAAAGACATTTTTCAAGCATAAAAATGTTAATTTTTCCAAAATTGAGGTTGTTAAGTTAAATTTTGGTTAAATAGTTTGACATTGAAATTAGCATTTAATGCTGGAAATCTATGGTTAGATTTGTTAAAATATGTTAATTAAAAAATTAGATTAAAAATTTAATATTTCATTTAAATTATTGATAATTAATTATTTGTGTATTTTTTTTCTTCTTTTTACTTCGCGATATTAAGGTAATGTTAATAGAAAATGTATTTTTTTTATTTGCTAATTAAAAAATAATCTTAGTTTAGTCGAGTTAAGAATCTTTAAAAAAATCAAGTGCAATCGATTGCATTTTACAGTTGAAATTTTCGACAGTATAAGTAAGTAAAAAACTTTATTACTAATTAATAATACTAAAAATATCTATGAGTGGTTTAAAACTAGGTATCCAAAGCGCTTTTATAAAAACAACTATTGCATCTGTGTTTTTACTTCCTGCATTTGGATTGGCTCAAGAGTTAATCAAGGTTTCTGGAAAAATTACTTTCGATCAAAGTAAGCCATTACAAAATGTAGAAGTTACTGTGAAAAATTCTAAGTTTTCTACAATGACGGACAAA
>JAGNPP010000354.1 GCA_017989575.1 Chryseobacterium sp. | reverse complement strand
AGATTATTCGAATCATAAAAAATTTTGCAGCGAATTACCGAAGTATTTTTTTATATTTGCTATGAGCTGACGGAAATACGTTGAAAAACAAAGCAATAAGGACCGTTACCAAATCGTTACCTGACTTCTTTGATTATCTTTATAAAGGCTTAGTATTCAACCTATACAGCTTTTTCCTGAAAACTTTAAAATAAAAAAGCAGAATTGAAAAATTCTGCTTTTTTTTGGTATTATAAAATAAATTTATTTCACCAAACTATTATCGATAGCGTATTTCACCAATCGTGATGAATTATTGATATTCAGCTTCAGCATAATATTTCGCTTGTGAGATTCTACGGTGTGAACACTGATAAAAAGTTTCTCGGCAATCTCTTTGGTCCGCAATCCTTCACAAATAAGATTCAGCACATCCATTTCTCGGGCAGTCAATTCGTCAGCTCCTGAAGGTTTTTCCCGATCCGGATCGTTTACACTGCAAATGTAATTGAAGAGATCGTTTTTAGTATCTTCATTTATATAAACCAAACCTTTTTTCGCAGATTGTATAGATTTCAGGAACTCTTCGGAGCCTGTATTTTTGCCCAAATATGCTTTTATACCTTTATCAAAAAGTCTCTTAATAATTTTCACATCAGAATTTCTGGACAATACAATGATTTTCATTTCGCTATTTAGAAGTAACCATTTATCAATCAATTCGAATTTTTCACTAATGTTTTCTGCAGTTAAATTGAGAATTAAAAATTCTATTTTTGCTACATCAATTTGCTCAATCTCCTGACTGGAAGAGACTAAAAAAATAGGATGTAATTTAGAAAATCCATTTGCGTCCAGGAAATCCCTCATTAGTTCAAGGATAAACTGATTGTTTCCATAAATTGTAATACTCTTTTTCATCATTATTAGTTTTCTCTAAATTACTAAAAATCATCTAATTACAAAATGGTGAAATAACCCTTTTTTTCACTAATAAAAAAATAAGAATAAAGAATAATGGAATGAACGCCTTAATTAGGCAGACTTATGGATATAGCGGGAGAGCTTAATCCCCAGATCAGTCCACACGATCCGCGGATTTGCATTACGTTCCAGATGATAATCCGCATCAGAAATTTCGGTAAGAATTGCTTCGATATTGGCACCGTGAATGAATCTGGAAAAACTTTCCCATTTAAAACCTCCCGAATCTATTTTTTTGTAAACTAAAGTTTCATTACCATAATTCTGAAGAAGCGCGAGGCGGAACATTTCTGCGCAGTAATCTAAAAAATTCTTCTGTTTTTCCCGGTTCCAGGTTGCAATGTTACGTCCCCAGAAAACGATGTTTTTTAAAAATTCAGGTTTTCTCTTTACCTGAAAAGCTTCTCGAACCCACATTACAAAAAGTTCTTCAAATTCGGTATCAGTATGTTCCGACAGCAAAAGTTTTTGAGCATTGTTCCAGTCTCCCTGGGCCTGAAAAACAATCTCTTTCAAGTTTTCCTCTTCAATTTTATAATTGTTTCTAAGAAAATTCTCGATGTCTTCGTCCTGAATTCTCGGAATTTCTACAAGCTGGGTTCTGGATAGAATTGTGGGTAAAATAAAATCAATATTTTCTGCGGTAAGAATGATTAATGTGTCTTTCGGTGGTTCTTCCAAAAATTTCAGAAATTTGTTTGCTGCAGAAATATTCATTTTATCCGCTTGCCAAACAATCAGGATTTTGCTGCCTCCTTCAAAACTTTTTAAAGAAAATTTTTTGTTCAGCTCATCAACTTCATCGGCATAAATCGTGAGCTGTTTATTCTCGGACTCCAAAATTTTAGTCCAGTCTTCATTATTGGCATACGGATTGGCTAAAATCATTTCCCTGAAATTTTCTAAAAAATTGTCGGAAAGTCCACTGCTTTTCTCCTTAAATACTGGAAAGCTGAAATGCAGATCCAAATGATTCAAATGCTCTACTTTAGACGAAGAATGTTCGTTTTCTTTGCGGAAAATTTCTTTTGCAAAAGCCATAGCAAGCGGTAATGTGCCGTATCCTTCTTTTCCGATAAAAAGCTGCGCATGACTAACCCTGTTGTTTGCAATGCTGTCCCGAAGGAGTGTTTTAAGGTTTTCCTGGCCTACGATCTGTTCCCAATTCATTTTTCAAAGATAAAAAATTTTGACTCACATACTGATTGCAGAAGCATTTTCGAACACTTTTATTCAAAGAAAATAACCAGATTAAAAATCAATATTATTTGCATCTGCACTTAACATTTGGCGGAACTTAATTTATGATTTCCTGCAGGCAGCAGCCCTTAACAAACTTTAACCAAAGTAAATTTCCTCAATTCAGTAATATTTAAGATATTTGCGCATTATTTTTAAAAATAGAGAATGAAAAGATTTTTTGTATTACCACTCGCAGCAGCGGGATTTTTCCTGAATGCTCAAACGATTGGTAATTCTCCTTACGCTGCCTTCGGAATCGGGGATGTGAAATACGATAACACCACTGATGTGAATGCGATGGGCGGCATTTCTACTGCTTATATCTGGGATTTCAATAATAATTTTAATTTTGCCAATCCTGGTGCAAATAAAAATTTAGAACTTACCACCATAAAAGTTGAGGGAACCAACGAAAATAATTTTTTCAAATCCGATTACGACAATTCGAATGTTACCAAACATTCTTCTTATCTCTCTAATATTGCCATTGCTTTCCCTTTATCGCCAAAAGTAAAATTTGGAATGGGTTACCAGCCTTACAGTTCCAAGAAATATTC
>JAGNPP010000353.1 GCA_017989575.1 Chryseobacterium sp. | reverse complement strand
GATGAGGAAGTGTCCGGTAAATTAGCAAATGCGTTAATAGAAAATTATCAAACAAGTAATTGGAATAAGTTTAATATTTACTTTAGTTCAGAAGAAGAGGTAGTTCCAAAACTTGTTTCTGATATTATTTTAAGACATAAAAGAGAATACGTTATTAAATTAATTAATGATCTTAAAAAAGCAACTGATGATCAAGAAGATAATACACAAGTTTATCAAAATGTAATTCTTTTAATACAACTAAAAAACAATTTAGACAAAGAATTATCACGTATTTTGTGACAGAAAGTCCTACTTTAGCAAAGGAATAGAAATTGCAAACTCAATAAAAGATTTAAAAAACAACCACAGATAATATGGACATTAAAAAAGAATTCAGAGATTTCTCAGTAAAACATTTGGGAAACAACGGTTTGGTAACCGATCAATATATGGGAATGTTTAACCCGACCAACCTTACGCCTTACATTATGGAGGAGCGTAGGATGAACGTTGCGCAGATGGACGTTTTCTCCCGATTGATGATGGACAGGATTATCTTCCTAGGAACAGGCATCGACGACCAAGTGGCGAATATCGTGACAGCTCAGCTACTTTTCTTGGAAAGCTCGGACTCGGCGAAGGATATTCAGATTTACATCAATTCCCCTGGTGGAAGCGTTTACGCAGGATTGGGAATCTATGACACGATGCAGATCATCAAGCCAGATGTAGCAACCATCTGTACCGGAATCGCAGCATCAATGGGCGCAGTTCTATTGGTAGCGGGCGAAAAAGGAAAACGTTCAGCGTTGAAGCACTCCAGAGTGATGATTCACCAGCCAAGCGGCGGCGCACAAGGTGTAGCTTCCGATATGGAGATCAACTTGAGAGAGATGCTGAAGTTGAAAAAAGAACTTTATGACATCATTTCAGACCACTCCGGGCAAACCTACGAATGGGTAGAAAAAGCCTCGGACAGAGATTACTGGATGACCTCCTCCGAAGCCAAAGAATACGGAATGGTAGACGAAGTTCTAGAAAGAAAAAAATAAAAAACCAAAAACCTGATTCACCTGAGTCAGGTTTTTTTATTTCCACTCGCCAACTCTCTAACTCACAATTCTCTCGGACTTATCAATTTGGGCGCCTTTATCCGCCCTCCGTTCCCGCTTTTTTGCTCGTCGTTCCTCCTCACAAAAAGAGCTCCACTCAGGTCGGGGCGCGCTTCGCAAAGTAGAAACATTTGTTCTCCGATTGAGAATTTCCATCAAAATCCAACCAAATTAATTAGACTTATTACATAATACATTACACAATCTACATTTTACAAAAAAACATTTTGCAGAAAATCTCATTTTCACTACTTTTGACACATTAAATTATAAAAAATGACATCGCCATATGTCAAACCCTGATTAAAAAAGGTAATAGTTCAAGATGGCGATTGCATATGACCTATTGTAAATAAATATATACATATGAAAAAATCAGTGATATTATTGGCTTCTGCTCTTTTAGTTATTTCTTGTGACCTTCCTGCAGGAGGGAACAAAGCACGTTTGGTAAAAACAGACGATGTGGTAAGATATGACGATGCAAATGCGCCAAAAGGGACTTTCAAGCCAAAGGCAGATTCTACAAAAGCTGTTTCTCACGTGGTTGCAGATTCTGCAAAAACAGTATCGCCTGAGGTAAAGCCAGCGACTGAAGCTCCGGCAGCACATCACTAAGAATTTTATAAAAATATTATAATAAAAAATGTCTTGCCTTTGCAGGACATTTTTTATTTTTACGAACCAACTTCGTCAAAGTTTCAAATCTTTGACTAAGTTCTAAATCATTTATCAACCATCATTTATCATTTATAATGAGCAATACGCAAACATACATCCAGGAAAACAAACAGCGCTTCTTGGAAGAACTTTTTGACATCCTAAGAATCGCTTCCATCAGCGCAGATCCAGCCTACAAATCAGAAGTTCTGAAATGTGCAGACGAAGTGGCGAGACATCTAAAAGTTGCAGGAGCAGACAATGTAGAAATCCTGGAAACAAAAGGTTATCCAATCGTTTTCGGAGAGAAAATTATTGATACAAATCTACCAACCGTTTTGGTTTACGGCCATTATGACGTTCAGCCAGCCGATCCATTAGAGTTATGGACAAGCGATCCATTCGAGCCAGTAGTAAAAACGACAGAGCTTCATCCGGAAGGAGCAATTTTCGCAAGAGGTTCCGCAGATGATAAAGGGCAGTTTTTTATGCACGTCAAAGCTTTCGAAGCGATGATGAAAACAGATTCTTTACCTTGTAATGTCAAATTCCTGATTGAAGGAGAAGAAGAAGTGGGCTCTGCAAGTTTGGCAGATTTCCTTGAAGATAACAAAGAGAAATTGAGTTGCGACGTGATTTTGATTTCCGACACACATATTTATTCTAATGAGCAACCAACTGTTACAACGGGTTTGAGAGGTTTAAGCTATGTTGAGGTGGAAGTTGAAGGCCCAAACCGTGATTTGCATTCAGGTCTTTATGGTGGCGCAGTTCCAAATCCAATCAATGTATTATCAAAAATGATTGGAGATTTGATTGATGATAAAGGACACATCACAATCGACGGTTTTTATGACAATGTTTTGATCGTTTCAGATGAAGACAGAAAAGAAATGAATAAATTGAAAGACGATCAGGAAGGTTATAAGAAATCAATTGGTCTTAATGATATTCAGGGAGAAGAAGGCTACACGACTTTGGAAAGAGCGTCAATCAGACCGACGTTGGACG
>JAGNPP010000100.1 GCA_017989575.1 Chryseobacterium sp. | reverse complement strand
CAATATAAAATTTCCCCTGCGGACAATAGATACCTTTGTTTGTAAATGTGATGAGTTTCAAAAGTGTGAGTTTGGATTAAGATTTACTATTCAAAAAGCTAACCAATTGTTTTTGTTTAATTAATTACAAAAAAAATCTCCAACAAAGAAAAATCTTGTTGGAGAAATTTATCGATTGATTTTATGTTTTAAATCTTCGCTGTTCCTTCCACACCGTCAGAATTATCGGTTTTATTTCCTGTAATTGCAGCGGTGGCGAAAGTTAGAAGACTAACTAATTTTCCAGCTTTTGTGTCCCAATAGTAAGTTTCTTTCGGCTCAACTCGGATAATGGAAACGTTGGGATCCTCTTTTCCGTCGAACCAAGCGTTGGCCATTGGCGACCACTTGTCTTCGATGGTTGATCTGTCTGTGTAGATGAACGCGTCACCAAAAACCGAAAGATATTCGGAGTTGCTGTTGTTCATAAAATAAAGCTGAACGCGTTTGTCTTCTTTGATTTCGAAATTCTTATTGCTCGTTTCACTGCTGATGAACCATAGATTTCCGTTTTCATCGGTCTCCTGCAATCCCATAGGTCTGGAATTTACGGGTAATCTGTCGAGTTCTGTGCAGAACATACAGATTCTCGCTTTTTCCGAAAGTTCTTTGATTTTTTCGATTGCCTCTTGGCTTGTAAGATCTTGTGTTGACATAATATTTTATTTTTGTGATTGATTTTTATTAATATGATTTATCCATTTACAATTTCCCCGCCATTCGGATGAAGAACTTGTCCGCTGATGAAACTGGAATCGTCGCTTGCCAGAAATAGAAAACTCGGTGCCACTTCATTTGGCATTCCGGCACGTTTCATTGGCGAATCGCTCCCGAATTCTGAATTCTTTTTTGGTTTAAATGACGATGCGATAAGTGGTGTCCAAATTGGTCCCGGCGCAACGGCATTCACACGAATTCCTTTTTCAACAAGGTTGGCAGACAAACTTCTGGTGAAGGAAATAATTGCACCTTTGGTAGAAGCGTAATCAATCAATTCAGGACTGCCTCTGTAAGCGGTTACGGATGATGTATTGATGATGCTTGCGCCTTTTTTAAGATGTTTCAAGGCATATTTCGTTGTCCAGAAATAAGAGAAGAAATTATTCTGAAAGGTTCGTAGAAGTTGTTCTGTCGAAATTTCGTCTATAGATTCTGAATCCCAATGCAAAGCGACGTTATTGACCAAAATATCAATTTTTCCAAAGCTTTTGATGGTTTCGCTAATGATTTTTTTACATTGATTTTCTTTGGAGAGATCAGCTTTGATGATTTTGCAATCGACATTGTAAGCTTCAACTTCCTTTTTAGTTTCTTTTGCGTCTTTCGTTTCGCTGAGATATGCAATTACAATCTTCGCACCTTCCTTTGCAAATAGTAAAGCAACCGCTTTTCCAATGCCACTGTCACCACCGGTGATGATTGCGACTTTATCTTTTAGTTTTCCACCTTTTGGATAATCAATTGGATTGGTTTTTGGAAGCGGATTCATCTTTTCTTCCAAACCTGGACGCCTTTGTTTTTGCTGAGGTCTGATTTTCTTTTTTGTTTCTTTTTCCATTTTTTGAATGACTTTCAATTAGCAGTTACAAATAATGTGCTACTTGTGAACAATGCCCTATAAATGGGAATTTTAATCAAAAATTAAATTTTAAATCGCTGTTCCAAAACAAGTTTGAGCTTGATTTAATTTTAGTATTTTAGCAATGATAATTTTTTACTTTAATAATGACAGAGCCCAATCAGTTGCTTTTCTTTTTTAGTGCGTTAGGCGCGTTCAATGGTTTTCTGCTTTCGATATATTTTGCAGTTAATGCGAAGAAGAAAATTTTCGCCAACTATTTTTTAGCCTTGTTGTTATTGGTTTTAAGTATTAGAATTATCAAGTCCGTTTTTTTCTATTTCAATCCACAATTATCCAATATTTTTATTCAGATTGGGCTTTCTGCTTGTATTTTGATTGGACCGTTTTTGTTTTTATATCTCAAGTCTTATTCAAATCAAGAGAAATCAAATTGGACAATTCATACAATTCCGTTTATCATTGGAATTACTATTTTGGGAATTTTCTATCCTTATATAGAGCATCGCAAAATTTGGAGCAATTGGATTGTGACGGGAATCTATTTTCAATGGTTGATTTACATTATAGCTTCATTCAAATATCTGAAACCCATTTTCAAAAAACTAAAAGCGAAAGAAAAATTAAAAGACCTTGATGTTTGGTTGCTCAGCATTTATTTTGGCGTGGTCGTGATTTGGCTGGCTTACAAATTTGGTGCGTATGCGTCCTACATTGTCGGAGCATTGTCATTTTCTTTTGTGTTCTATTTAATTCTGTTATTGGTGATTTTCAGAAATAGCCGAGAAACTACTTTTTTTCAGGAAAAAGAGAAATACAAAAACAAAGCAATTGACCAAGAAACTTTGAATCTGATGGAGCAAAAACTTTCAATAATCGTTGAAAAAGAATTGTTCCTTGATCCAAATCTTACTTTAGAAATGGTTGCAAAAGAACTTCAGGTAACAAAGCATTTACTATCGCAATACATCAACGAAACCTTGGGGAAATCCTTTTCCAGTCTCATCAAAGAATACCGTGTTGAAAAAGCCAAACAACTCTTGCAAACCGAAAGCAATTTCACCATCGAAGGTTTGGGTTACGATAGTGGTTTCAGTTCAAAATCTACTTTTTTTACAGCATTCAAAAAAATCACGGGTTATACACCTGCAGAATACCAGAAATTGCATTACAAATAAGTTCTATTTTATAAAATCAAACTCCTAAACTATAAATGAAAGCCTTTAAATAAAGCGTTTCCCAGATATTTGTACTCATTAATTTTAACAATTTTAAATCATTAAAAAAATGAGAAAAGTACTTTTATTGATTGGGTTCAATCTTTTGTTTCTGAATGCAAATGCCCAAACTGACGACAAATCGAGCGATTGGCATCAAATCGAAAAAACTTTAAATCTGTACATCGATGGTGTAGGAACAAGTGATTCTGTGAAGGTTTCAAAATCCTTTCACGACTCTTGGCAACTGAAATATCTCGAGGACGACCAACAGCTGAACATCATCAAAAAAGCAAAATATATGGAGCGTTTCAATACGGCGCCTCACGCAAAATCCAGCAATTGGTCTGGGCGAATTGTTTTTATTGATGTCACAAATACTGCAGCCGTTGCCAAAGTGGAAATTAGTACTTCGAAACTGCTTTTTACGGATTATTTTAATTTGATGAAAACGAAAGACGGTTGGTTTTTAGTCGATAAAATTTCAACCAGAACGCCACATAAAACAGTTGAAGTTCCTGCAACGAAATCGAAATAGTCAATATTAATTTCATTAAAATTAAAATGATGATGAACCAAAAATTGAGTATTTTATTCGTATTAATTTTGTCTGTAATCGGTTTTAATACAACTATTCGAGCTCAAAATAAAATCCTATTTGTCACCTCCAATCAGGATTTCTATGGAAACACCAAAATCAGTACGGCCAATCATTTCGAGGAAATTATTGTTCCATATGATGTTTTTGTAAAAGCTGGTTATCAGGTCGATTTCATCAGTCCGAAAGGTGGCGCGATCCCAATTGGCTATATCAATTCATCAGATATTTTGCAAAAGAAATATCTTTACGATGTGTGGTTTATGGACAAATTGGAACATACAAAGAAACCAAATGAAATTGATGCAAATCATTACTCTGCGATTTTCTACAGTGGAGGTGGCGCAGCAATGTTTGGCGTTGCGGAAGACCCGATGATCCAAAAGATTGCAAGAAGCATTTACGATAGAAACGGCGTGGTTTCAACAATCTGTCACGGAACTGCCGGAATTGCATTTTTAAAAGATGACAAAGGAAAATCGCTCTACGCTGGAAGGAAAATAACTGGTTATCCTGACAAATTTGAAAATACTGAAATGGAATATTACAAAACATTTCCATTTTCAATTAACCAAGCTATCAAAAAGAATGAAGGGAATTTTGTTTATTCAGACGAAGCTGGCGACGGTTTTCATATCGTTGATGGGAGATTTGTAACGGGACAAGATCCAAGTTCGGCATCCAAAGTGGCAAATGAAGTCGTGAAAATTTTAAAAACTAATTTTAAAACTGTTAATGTTGCCAAAACTGATTCAGAGCAAGTCACAGAAACGCTTCTTGATTACATAGAAGGCACGGCAAACGGACAACCAGAAAGACTTCGAAAAGCGTTTCATCCGGATTTTAATTTGTATACCGTTGCCAAAGATTCTTTGTGGATACGCTCGGGTGAAGAATATATTTCGAATGTGAAAGTCGGTGAAAAAGTCAATAGGATTGGAAAAATCATCTCCATCGATATTGAAAACGATGCGGCCATTGCAAAAGCTGAAATCGTAATCCCGAATGTCAGAACTTTTACAGACTACTTTTTATTATTGAAATATCAAGGCTCTTGGAAGATTGTTCACAAAAGTTATTCTTGGAAAGATTTGCCAAAGTAAGGCAAATAAGACATTCGTTAATATAACTATCAAAGCAGGAATTCTCCTGCTTTTTTCTATTTTCAGATTATTATGATCCTTAATTAAAATGATTCTAAATCTGTCGAAATCAAGAATGATAAAATTTTCGTCTTACAGAAATGTCCTATATTTATTAATGAAAATCTAATTTGTAAGTGATATGGGAAATTATAACAGACGTACCTTCATAAAATATACAGGTTTGCTGACCTTTTTTGCAGCAATTCCTGCTTCCGTCAAAGGATTTTATAATGATGTGAAAAAAATCTTTGTCCCTTCAAAGAAAGTGATTCCTGTCCAATTATCCATTAATAAAAAAATCTATAATGTTGACAGCGATACTCGCACCACACTTTTGGATTTGCTAAGGGAAAACCTGCAATTGACTGGCGCAAAAAAAGGTTGTGACCACGGACAATGTGGAGCTTGCACCGTTCATATCGATGGACAAAGAGCGCTGAGTTGTTTGACGTTCACAGCGATGCTTCCCGGAAAAGAAATTACAACGATAGAAGGTCTTGCACAAGGCGACGATCTTCACCCGATGCAACAAGCTTTTATCGAATGTGATGGTTTCCAATGTGGTTACTGTACGCCTGGACAAATCATGTCAGCAGTTGCTTGCGTAAATGAAGGTCACACAGGATCTGTGGCGGAAATCAAAGAATATATGAGCGGTAATCTTTGCCGTTGCGGAGCCTATAACGGAATTGTTAAATCCATTCAAAAAGTTGCAGCCAAATGAAACCATTCAATTACATAAAAGAAGAAACTGTGAAAGCGGTTTTGTCGTCCAACATTGGAGATTCAAAATACATCGCTGGCGGTACCAATTTGATCGATTTGATGAAGAAAGATATTGCACAACCCGATTCGGTGGTGGATGTAACTTCTGCCTTGTCCAATAAAATCGAGAAACAATCAAGATCTATCCGAATTGGCGCAATGGCAAGTAATACGGCGGTTGCAAATCACGAAAGAATCTTATCCGAATATCCACTCATTTCAAAAGCGATCTTGGCTGGAGCATCGCCACAAATTCGAAATATGGCGTCCACTGGAGGAAACCTCTTGCAAAAAACACGCTGTCCTTATTTTTATGATGTGACGACGCCGTGCAACAAAAGAAAACCGAATAGCGGTTGCAGTGCCATCAACGGAGAAAACCGGATGAGCGCTGTAGTGGGCTACAATGACCAATGCGTTGCCGTTCATCCATCAGATTTTTGTGTGGCGTTGGTGGCATTGGATGCAAAAGTTAATATTCTTGATAGTAGTCAAAAAAATACAACGATTAATTTTAGTGATTTTCACAAACTCCCAGAATCAACACCTCAGAAAGACAATAACTTACCGGAGAAAGCTTTGATAACATCGATTGAAATTCCTGAGAATTCATTTAATAAAAATTATGCTTACATAAAGGTTCGCGATCGTGATTCTTATGCGTTTGCGTTAGTTTCCGTTGCAGCTGGGCTTGATTTGAAAAACAATAAAATTGTTGAGGCGAGATTGGCTTCCGGTGGCGTTGCTCACAAACCTTGGCGCTGGTACGAAGCCGAAAAATTCTTAAAAGGAAAAGAAGCCAGTGTGGACAATTTTACACAAGCGGCAAACATCGCTATCAAGGATTTGAAACCGCTTTCACACAATGGTTTTAAAGTAGAGATGTTAAAAGGAGCCATCGTAACGGCTCTTCAAAATTGTATTTCAATTTAATTAAAGCTTAACGGCAAAAAACAATTCTATCATGGGATTTTTTAATGATCAACAAAATTTTTCACCGTCTGCAGAAGGTCGAGTAGAAGCCATTGCTAAAGTCACTGGCAAAGGGAAATTCAGTGCGGAATATTCTGTTAAGAATGTTGCTTACGCCGTTTTGGTTGGAAGCACTGTTCCGTCTGGTAGCATTCAAAGTATTAATCTTGAAGTGGCGAAGGAAGTTACTGGTGTCATCGATATTATTACGCATCAACATAAACCAATCGTTCCAGGTTTTGCAGATGAGACTAAAATTAAGGAATCAAAATTTGGATTGCCTGTTTTTCATACGGATAAGATTTATTTTAAAGGACAACCCATTGCAATGGTCATCGCTGAAACTTTGGAAGAAGCAACTTACGCGGCATCATTGGTTGAGGTACAATATATTAAGGATAATTTCAATGTAGATTTCGAGTCTTCCCATCCAAAATCAGAACTGAAAGTCGAAGGAAAAGAACGTGGGAATTTAAGTTCATGGACTTCTTCGCCTTATGTTGTCGAACAAGAATATAACATCAAGGCAGAAGTGCATAATCCAATGGAAATGCACGCTACCATTGCAGAATGGACAGGTGAAAATCAATTAAAACTACACGATAAAAATCAAGGCGTCAATAATGTTCAACGGGTTTTTGCCGGTTTATTTTCAATTCCTGAAAAAAATATAGAAGTCATCAGCGAATTTGTAGGTGGTGGTTTTGGATCAGGATTGAGGGTTTGGCCTCACGCTTTGGCCGCCGTGATGGGAGCGAAAATGGTAAAACGGCCTGTAAAACTAATGCTTACCAGACCTCAAATGTTTGCAGGAACTGGTTATCGTCCAGCATCTTGGCAAAAGATAAAATTAGGTGCAGATGTTTCTGGAAAATTTTCTGGAATCTGGCATCAAGCAAAAAACGGAACATCAGTCTATGAAAACTTCTCTGAAGGAATTACCCGCGTCACCAGATTGATTTACAATTTCGAAAATCTAAAAGCTGAATCTTCCATAGTTCCACTTAATCTTAGCACACCAACTTGGATGCGTGGCCCAGGCGATTGTACCGGAGATTTTGCCATAGAATCTGCTATAGATGAATTATCTTATAAATTAAATCAAGATCCAGTAGCGTTGCGATTGAAAAATATCGCCTTGGACAAAAATCCCGAAACTGGATTGCCTTGGTCCACCAATTATTTGAATGAATGTATTGAAATGGGTGCCAAGATGATCAATTGGAATGAGAGAAAACCATTGCCAAATCAAACATCAGATGGCGATTGGAAGATTGGATACGGAATGGCTGTCGGGATGTGGAACGCTGGCCGTGGAAAGGCGAGTGCGGCGATAAAAATGCAGAAAAATGGCGTCATCACTGTGCAGACTGCGATGACGGATATCGGCACTGGAACCGGAACTGGTATGCAAAATATTGCCCACGACATCACGGGAATTCCTAAAAATAATATCAAAATTGAGTTGGGTAATTCCAATTTACCGCCTGCGCCAAGCCAAGGTGGAAGCAATGGAATGTCATCCGTAAGTGGAGCTATTGTGGAAGTAAGTAAAGCTTTAAAATTAAAATTAGCCGAGTATGCTTCTTTACAAAATGATAAATTTAAAAATGTAAAACCTGATGATGTTTTGCTGTCAGACAAAGGAATTTCTCTTAAGGCAACAACTAAAGACTTTGTTTCTTATGATGAAATCTGGAAGAAAAACAATCTTGATATTCTTGAAGTTGAAGGGAGTTCTGGACCTGGGGAGGAACGCAAGAAATACTCCTTTTGTTCGTCTGCAGCACATTTTTGCAAGTTGAGAGTTAACACAAAAACCGGCAAAGTAAAAATTGAAAAAATGGTTTGCGTTGCTGATGGCGGAAAAATAGTCAATGACAAAGCTGCCGCCAATCAAATGTCAGGTGCGGCTGTTGGAGGAATCGGGATGGCTTTGATGGAAGAGCAAATGGTGGATGCGAAACTTGGTGGTTTGATCGCCAACGATTTGGCAGGTTATCATTTCCCAGTCAACGCAGATGCGCCAATGATTGAAGTTGCCTTCATCGGAAAACCAGATCCAAATATCAATCCGACC
>JAGNPP010000099.1 GCA_017989575.1 Chryseobacterium sp. | reverse complement strand
TTTAAAATAATTTCGTAATTTTGAATGAGATTGTTCATGTATTTAAGTGATTGGTAGTCAGGTAAATATACGATTTTTTAATCAAATGAACAATCTTTTTTCCTATATTTCTAAATGCACAACGGGTAAAAGAATAGTAAAGCGAAACATGATTTCTCATGTACTGAGATTAAATTAAACATTCTCTAAAAGTTAACCATTACAACTATCTAAATATTTTAACAAAAACTAGGAAACTATTTTTGTTTTTAAGTTTTATGGTGTATATTTGCACTCGAAATTATGGAAGAAAACATAGAATTTTTGTGCAAAGCAGCAGATCTCTTCATAGAAAATGGGGCGAAAACACTGACGATGGATGATATCGCTAAAGAATTTGGTATTTCAAAAAAAACGCTTTATCAGAAATATAAAAATAAAGAAGAACTGATTGAAGAAGTACTTTACTACAAGTTGGTAGAGCTCATTGAAAGACTGCAATTTTTAGATGAAAATATAGAAAACGCTGTAGAAAGAATGATTTGTCGTGATGAACAGATTGAAAAACTTTCTCACAGCAATGATAATATATTAATCCGCCAGCTTTTAAGATATTACCCTGGAATTTTTCACAAGCACATGTTGAATTTTTCAGAAAAATTTTCAGAAGTACTGGTGCATAATATTGAAAAAGGACGAAAACAGGGGTTGTATAGAGGTGATTTCGACGCAGAAATATATGCAAAAATATTCTTTCAACTCGTGATGTCTTATGACAGTTCGCCATACATTGATTCAAAAGTCATCGATAGGGAACATTATAATCGCCAAGCTCTAATCATGTACATCAATTCAATAACTACGGCAAAAGGAAGAGAAGTTTTAGAAAGTTTTCAGCATAAAATAAAATAAATCTGGAATTTTCAAAGAAAACTTACCACTCAATTTTTAATAAAAAACAATTATTTATAATGACCAATTGGAGAAAAATGGCTCTCGGAGCAGTCTTTTTTGCGTTTTCAATCACAGGGTTGAAAGGGCAAGAGATTGTCACCCTGAAGGAGGCCATCGAGTACGCTCTGCAAAATAAGGCAGAAGCGCAGAAAGCAAAATTAGATATTCGCAACGCAGATTACCAGATCATGGAAGCGAAATCTGGAGCATTACCTCAAATAAATGGTGTTGGGAACATCACCTACAACCCGATTTTGCAAACAACTGCTTTAGATGCAGGTGCTTTCAGCGGTGGGCCAAGTAATATCCAATTGATTTCCTTAGGTCAAAAATGGAATGCAGGTGGCGGGTTGCAACTGTCCCAGGCAATTTTTAACCAGCAGGTTTTTGTGGGCTTGAAAGCTGCAAAATCCACGAAAGAATTTTATCAACTTAATGCGCAGTTGACAGAGGAGCAAATTATTGAAAGAGTTTCTAATGCTTATTTTCAGGTTTTCACCATTCAGCAGAAAAAAGAAACCTTAGAAAGTAGTTTTACCAGTACAGAGAAAGCCAGAAACATCATCAAGAGTTTGTTTGAAAATGGTTTGGCGAAAAAAATTGATCTGGATAGAACGAACGTGAATCTCACCAATATTTCTACCCTTATCAAACAGTTGCAAAACGATATCAATCAAGCTGAAAATGCTTTAAAATTCTATATGGGAATGCCCATAGAAACAGATATCGAATTGGTGAAGGGAGATATGGAAATTACCCCGCACCTTTTGGCAGAAACATTAGGTACAGAAGATCGAACCGAGATTTTGGTATTAGATAAACAAAAACAGTTGTTAGAATTTAACAAACAGGCAGTAGAAGCGGCATATTATCCAACCGTGAATGTAACGGCCAATTATAGTTGGCAAGGTTTGGGAGATAAATTTCCTTTAACAAATGGGCAAAAAAATGGAGTGTATTGGGCAGATTATTCAGCAATTACTTTAGGGGTAAATATTCCTATTTTTAATGGTTTTGCCACAAAAGCGAGAGTAGAAATGGCTCAAATTGAATTGGATAAATTGGATATTGATATCATGGATACTAAACTTGCTTTAGATTTATCTTATCAAAATGCCAAATCTCAGATTGAAAACAGCTTGTCTGCATTAGAAAATCAAAAAGCTAATGTGGAACTGGCAGAAACAGTAACGGCAAATACGAAAAGCAATTACCAATATGGTTTAGCCACTCTAACGGAACTTTTGGAAGCAGAAAACGCTTTGGTAGAAGCAAAAAACAATTATAGCAACGCTATTTTAAATTACAAAATTGCCGAAGTGCAATATTATAAAGCCAAAGGAGACCTAAAAACTTACCTAAAATAAACGAAGAAGAAAATCTAGAATTAAGATTGAATTTGACCTAAAAAAATTATTCCAAATGAAAAAAACTTTAATATATATCGTTGTAGCACTAATACTCGTTGGTCTTGGAGCGTACAAAATTGCCAGTAACAAGGCAAATCAAAAGAAAGAAGTGGCAGAAGTTGCAAAACAGGTTGATAAGATTAACGTGAATGTAGTAACAGTAGGAAGAGAAAACATCAATACGGATTATACAGCAAACGGAACTTTTATCCCGAAACAGGAAACCAATCAAGCCGCGGAGATTTCTGGGAGAATTGTGAATGTAATGGTAAGAGAAGGATCCAGAGTGAGTGCAGGCCAAGTTTTAGCAACTATTAAAAGAGATGCCATCGAGGTAGATGTTTCTCAGGCTCAAAATAATTTACAAAACGCAATCATCGATAATCAACGGTATGAAAACGCTTACAAAACCGGCGGAGTTACCAAACAGCAAGTTGATAACTCTAGACTACAACTGAAAAATATGCAGTCTGCAGTACGAGCACAAAGTGTTCGGGTAAATGATACCAGCGTACGTGCGGGAATCAGTGGAATCATTAATAAAAAAATGGTTGAGCCAGGAATGGTTGTTTCGCCGGGTACTCCATTATTTGAAATCGTAAATATCAATAGTGTAAAATTATCGGTTTTGGTTGATGAAAGCCAGATCGGGAGAATACAGATTGGACAAAATGTTGCCATCAATGTGAATGTTTTGCCTGAAGAGACTTTCAGCGGGAGAATTTCATTTATTGCTCCGAAAAGTGATGCTTCATTGAATTTCCCAGTAGAAATTGAAGTAGCCAATAACGGCCAGTTAAAAGCGGGAATGTATGGTACCGCATTGTTTAAAACCAATAATGGCGTGGAAACTCAAAATATGTTGACGGTTCCAGCAGAAGCTTTTGTAAATGGAGTAAGTTCTGGACAATTGTTCATCGTGCACAACGCAACTGCGAAAATGATCAACGTGAAAACTGGAAAAGTGTATGGTGGTAAAGTACAAATAATCAGTGGATTAAAAGGTGGTGAGCAAGTAATTACTAGCGGACAAATCAATTTAGAAAACGGATCAAAAATTAATATCGTAAAGTAGAACAATGAAGTTAGCAGAAATATCAATTAAAAGACCGTCGCTCATTATCGTATTATTTATGATTCTGACATTAGGCGGAATTCTGAGCTACTCCATGATGGGGTACGAGCTGATCCCGAAATTTGAAACCAATATGGTAACCATCTCCACGGTTTATCCGGGAGCATCGCCAAGTGAGGTAGAAACATCAGTGACCAGAAAAATTGAAGATGCGGTAGGGTCTTTAGAAAACGTAAAAAAAGTAGAATCCTCTTCTTACGAAAGTCTTTCCGTAATTCTCGTTCAGCTGAATACTGGGGCGGATGTGAATTATGCACTCAATGATGCACAACGTAAAGTGAATGCCATTCTATCTGAATTGCCAGATGACGCAGATGCACCTTCATTAAATAAATTCTCATTGGATGATTTACCGATTATGACCATGAGTATTTCGAGTAATAAACTCAATAACAAGGAGCTTTACGATTTATTAGATAAGAAAATAGAACCTATTTTTTCCCGGGTAAATGGAGTTGCACAGGTAGATCTTGTTGGTGGCCAGGAGCGTGAAATACAGGTAAGCATTGATGATAAAAAATTGCAGGGTTATGGAATTACGATTTCTGATGTTCAGCAGGCTATCCTCTCTTCCAATCTAGATTTTCCCACGGGAAGTTTAAAATCCAGAACCACAAAATCTACCATCAGATTATCTGGAAAGTATCAATCTATTGAAGAGATGAATAACCTGGTTATTTCCTCGAGCAATGGTGCCCAAGTAAGGCTTTCAGATGTTGCCACGGTTTTTGATACGCAGAAAGATATTGATAAGATAGCAAGATATAATCAGAATCCTACGATTTTGATGCAGGTGAAAAAACAGTCTGATGCCAATGCAGTAGCGGTTTCGGAACGTGTTCAGGAAACCATGGCGGAAGTGGTGAAAAACTACGCAATACAGGGTTTAGCTGTAACCATCGTGGATGATAGTACAAACTTTACCCTCGATGCTGCCAACCACGTACTCTTTGATTTGTTTCTTGCAATTATCTTAGTGGCGATCGTGATGTTGCTCTTTCTTCACAACATTAGAAATGCATTTATCGTTATGGTTTCTATTCCGATCTCTTTGGTAGCAACGTTTATCGGAATGTATTTAATGGGATATACATTAAACTTAATGAGTTTATTGGGACTTTCATTAGTGGTTGGTATTTTGGTTGATGATGCCATTGTAGTTCTAGAAAATGTGTACCGTCACATGGAAATGGGTAAGAGCAGAATTCGCGCAGCCTACGATGGTGCCTCGGAAATCGGCTTTACGGTAACTGCTATTACTTTGGTAATTGTAGTAGTATTTTTACCCATCGCTATGAGTTCAGGTTTGGTGTCAGACATTTTGGCGCAGTTCTGTGTCACGGTAGTTATGGCGACTTTATTTTCTCTACTAACTTCCTTTACAATCATTCCCTGGTTGTCTTCAAGATTCGGGAAAGTGGTGCATTTGACGGGTAAAAATCCCTTTGAAAAATTCATCCTCTGGTTTGAAGGGCAATTGGATAAATTTACACACTGGATTACCGATATTTTAGAATGGTGTTTAAAAACTGGATTAAGAAGAATTATGACTGTGGTAGTAACATTCGTGATACTGATCTCTTCTTGTCTATTAGTGGTATTCGGATTTATAGGAGGGGAGTTTTTCCCGAAAATGGATCGTGGACAATTCTTAGTTCAAATGGAATTACCAAAAGATGCAACCATTGAAAAAACAAATCAGGTTACTTTAAATGTGGAAAAATATTTAAGAGATAATCCAAATGTTGTCAACTTAATTACCACTGTGGGTCAGCAATCTTCAGGCTTTGGTGGAGCGCAGGCAACCGCATACCAGTCTGAAGTTCAGGTAATTTTAAATGATAAATCAGAACGTGATGAGAGTACCGATATTATGTCGGCAAAAATCAAAAGAGATCTGGAAGAAAAATTTACCGGTGTAGAATTTAAAACTGCACCTATCGGATTAATGGGAGCAGATCAAAGTCCCATCGAAATGGTAGTAACTGCTGCAGATAACGAAACAGCAAACAAAGAAGCCAACAGAATCTTAGAACTACTGAAAAAAGTTCCCGGATCTGTAGATGCAGAATTGTCCACCGATACCGGAAGTCCGGAAGTTCGGGTAAATATCGACCGTGATAAAATGTCTGCGTTAGGTTTAAATCTTTCAAACGTTGGTATGGCAATGCAAACCGCATTTAATGGAAATACAGACGGAAAATATAGGGCTGGAGAATATGAATATGACATCAATATCCGTTTTGCAGATGCCAATAGACAATCCATTGAAGATGTAAGAAATTTAATGTTTACCAATAATAAAGGAGAACAAATCCGGCTGAGCCAGTTCGCAAATGTAGATATGAGTTCTGGGCCAAGTTTACTGCAGCGAAGAGATAAATCTCCTTCTGTAAAAGTACTTTCCAAAGTAGTTGGTCGTCCTGTGGGAGACGTTGCCAATGAGTGGTCTGCACAATTTATGGACAATGCAGAAACTAAACCAGCCGGTGTCAATTATATTTGGAGTGGCGATATGGAAAATCAGACAGAAGGTTTCGGAAGTTTAGGAATTGCGTTATTAGCCGCTATTATTCTGGTTTATTTGGTAATGGTAGCTTTATACGACAGCTTTGTATATCCATTTGTAGTACTATTTTCTATTCCTTTAGCATTGATTGGAGTAATGGTAATTCTAGCATTAACCAATAACTCATTAAACATTTTTACTATGTTAGGAATGATTATGTTGATTGGTCTGGTGGCAAAAAATGCGATTATGATTGTAGATTTTACCAATATGCGAAAAGCAGCCGGCGCAAGTACGCACGATGCATTAATTCAGGCGAATCATGCAAGGCTTCGTCCTATTTTGATGACCACCATTGCAATGATTTTTGGGATGCTTCCCATCGCCTTGGCAAAAGGAGCGGGCGCAGAAATGAACAACGGTTTAGCTTGGGTGATAATTGGCGGATTAACCTCTTCCTTATTCCTAACATTAATCATTGTTCCCGTGGTTTATTCACTTTTTGATTCTTTGCTTAGAAGAATGGGGAAAGATAAAAAAATAGATTTTGAAGCAGAAATGATCGCAGAATATGAGCAAAAAGAATTAAGCGAAGACGGATATACTCCGAAACATCAGTTATAATTATCTTTTGCTTAAGTATTTTTTAAAAAGCCGTTTCAAACATTTGAAACGGTTTTTTTAATGGGAGTAAATTAGCATCATCATCCGTATTCTAATATTTACTTTAGACTATAATCATACTCAACTGAATCCTTTTCCGCGCCTCATCTACTTCGGTAACTTTCACTTGTACGTGCTGATGCAGTTTCACCACCTCATTTACATCAGATACAAAACCTTCTTTCAATTGGGAAATATGAACCAGGCCACTTTCTTTTATCCCCACATCCACAAAGCAACCAAAAGCCGTAATGTTGTTTACGATTCCAGGTAAAATCATCCCAATTTTCAAATTTTTAATGGATTTTACCTTTGGATCAAATTCAAAAACTTTTGCAGCTTTTCTCGGATCCAAACCAGGTTTTTCCAATTCTTTCAGAATATCTTTTATTCCTAAAATACCAATCGTATCGCAAATGTAATTTTCTGGCTTAATGGTTTGAATTATTTCTCTTTTACCAATGAGCTCATCGGTCTTTAAGCCCAAATCTTTCGCCATTTTTTCTACTATTTTGTAGGATTCTGGGTGAACTGCAGAATTGTCTAAAGGATTTTTTGCATTGGATACCCTTACGAATGCTGCCGCTTGTTGATAGGCTTTTTCTCCCAAACGCGGAACTTTTTTCAGTTGTTTGCGATCGGCAAAAGCACCATTTTCTGCACGATAATTCACAATGTTTTCTGCCATTTTTTCCCCAATTCCAGAAACGTAGCTAAGCAAAGATTTGCTTGCTGTATTAAGATTAATTCCTACCGCATTTACACACTTCATCACCGTTGCATCCAGTTCAGTCTTTAGTTTAGCTTGATCTACATCATGCTGATATTGTCCCACACCTATAGATTTTGCTTCTATCTTTACGAGCTCCGCCAAAGGATCAGACAATCTTCTGCCGATAGAAATTGCTCCGCGCACCGTAACATCAAAACTAGGAAATTCATCTCTGGCAATCTTACTCGCCGAATACACCGATGCACCGGCTTCTGAAACTATAAATACCTGCGGCGGTTGTTTATCAAATGCTATTTTTTTTATTAAAAATTCTGTTTCTCTGCTTGCAGTTCCGTTTCCAATGGAAATTGCTTCTATTTGGTATGCATTAACCATGGATCGGATTTTCTTTATCGCCATGCCAGATTCATTTTGGGGTGCGTGTGGATAAATGGTTTCATTGTATAACAGATCTCCCTTTTCATCCAGACAAACGATTTTACAACCACTTTTGTAACCAGGATCTATAGCCAAAATTCTTTTCTCGCCCAATGGCGCTGCGAGAAGCAATTGCTTTAGATTTTCTGAAAATATCTCAATGGCTTTTATATCTGCTTTTTGTTTTGCTTGTTGCAATATTTCATTTGAAATTGCTGGTTCTAATAATCTTTTGTAACTGTCTTGGATGGCCAGTTTTATTTGATCGGCACAATCACTATTGGATTTAAGAATGGCTTTTTCTATGATGTCTATAGATTCTTCTTTTTCAATCTCAATTTTGATTTTTACAAATCCTTCCGCTTCAGCCCGAAGAATTGCCAATAATCTGTGGGAGGGAATTCTATATAAATGTTCTTCCCAATCAAAATATTGTTTATATTTATGCGCATTTTCGTCATCAATTTTAATACTAATAAACCCGTTGTGCATTTAGAAATATAGGAAAAAAGATTGTTCATTTGATTAAAAAATCGTATATTTACCTGACTACCAATCACTTAAATACATGAACAATCTCATTCAAAATTACGAAATTATTTTAA
>JAGNPP010000098.1 GCA_017989575.1 Chryseobacterium sp. | reverse complement strand
GAGCAAAAGCATTGAAGCTTATCGAAAAAAATAATAGAACTGCAAAATCCTTAGAAAGTTTAGTGATATTCATTATTTAATTTTAAAAATTACTACTGCAGAAGTTGAAATATTAAGTTTCTGTTAACACAAATATAATATTCTTATTGAAATAAATGTAAAAAAAACACTTATTTTTTAAGTACACTGATTGTCAATAATTTAAAACTATTTAATCTTCAAAACAACCAAAGAATTAGCCGGAATAGTTGTAGAAAGATTCCCACTTTTCACGCTTATATTCTCCGATTTTGGTTTTATATTCTCCAAGCTGAAATTATTCTCATCAGAAAGACTGGAAGAAGACAATGTAGTTTTGATTAAGTTTTTACCCCATTTTAGATTTTTAGAATTGATGTTGATTTCTTTGGATTTAGAATCTGTATTTACAATCTTGATAATCGTTTCTTTCGAGTTTTTATCAACCACTGCAGAAGCATATAGTTTCTCATCTCCAGTCACGGCTTTTCCGTTTTCAGAAATCTTGATTACATCTGTTCCTCTGTTATTGGAAAATAACTTCTGAACGTAATAATTTGGTGTTACATAAGAAGATAAATTGTTGAACCAGATCAAATCCGGTGTCCATTGCCAGCCTTCTGCGTGTGCCAAAAGCGGCGCGTAAGATGTCATATAAACTACATCTGCATTTCTCTCCAAACCTGTCATAAAAGCAGCTTCGGAAAGTGCAGTTTCCCAACTATTTTTGTTGTCCGGACTTGCGATTGCTACAGTTTGTGCAGCGTATTCTCCAGCGAAAACTTTTGGTCCTTTTCGGTCGTAGTTGTCATATCTTTTGGCATTTTCCTGGAACCATTGAGGCGTTTTGTAGTAATGTTCATCGATGATTTCGGCGTTCAGTTTTTTCAGTTCGTCCCAACCGTAATCGAAATATTCTCCTGCTTCAAAAGGTCCACTTCCTGAAATGATAATCATATTAGGATATTTGCTTTTAATCGCTTTTTCGAAAATCTTGTATCTCTCGATGTAATCTGGTCCCCATTGCTCGTTTCCAACACCAATATATTTTAGATTAAAAGGTTTTGGATGTCCCATATCCGCTCTCACTTTTCCCCAAGCTGTTGATTGATCGCCGTTTGCAAATTCAATCAAATCCAATGCATCCTGAACATAAGTATCGATATCGCCAATAGGAACCAATTCTCCGGTGTTGAACTGGCAAGCGATTCCACAACTCAAGATTGGAAGCGGTTCTGCGCCAAGATCTTCTGACAATTGGAAATATTCAAAGAAACCAAGTCCGAAAGATTGGAAATAATCCGGCGCCGGTCTGTGGGCGAATTCTGTATTCCATCTGTTGATTAGGATTTCCCTGTCAGCAATATTACCAACGGTTTTTTTCCACTGGTAACGTTCTGCCAAAGTTCTTCCTTCCACAATACAACCTCCTGGGAAACGTACAAATCCAGGTTTCAAATCGTACAATTTCTGCACAAGATCTTTTCTCAAACCATTTGGTCTGTTGTTCCAAGTTTCCTGCGGGAATAATGAAACCATATCAAGATTCAAGACGCCATTTCCTTCAAATGTTAATTTTAATTTTCCTTTTTCAACCGTTTTGGAAGGTGTAATTACGGCATCATATTTTTGAAATCCGTTTTTGTCTAATGCGATATTTGCCGAACCAACCACATTTCCTTGCTCATCAATCAAATCAGCTTTGATGTGATGAATATTTCCGGAGGCTTTTTCTGATAGAAAACTGAAGTTATATTTAGAACCTTTGTGAAGTCCCATTCCTTTGAAACCTTCGTTGATCAGTTCGTAGTTTTTATCATTATTAATGGTCACTCTGGCGTAGTTATGATTGCTTTTATTTTTATCCGTCACGATATTGGCGTAACCAGAATTCTTGTTTTCAGAATGAAGATCACCTTTTGGCTGTGTCCATCCCATCAACGGGTTATAAAATTCGAAAGAACGGTTTTTTACCAATTCTGCATAAAGTCCGCCATCAGCACCTTGATTGATGTCTTCGAAGAAAACACCGTACATTGTTGGTTGGATTTTGATGTTTGTTGAACTTCCGTCAAGCTCCAAAGTGTGTTTTGAATTTTGTGCCCAGATAGTTGCTGAACTTAATAATGCGATGCTTGCCACAAGCATTTTATGTCTTACTCGGATCATAATAATTTGATAAAAATAGGAGTGATAATTATTAAAAAATAAAATTTGGCATCGGTTGACAATGCCAAATATGTTGTTGAAAATTAATCTAATGGTGTCACAGTCGGCCAATCATTTTGCCAAGTGATTTCTTTGATTTTGCCTACAGGAAATCCATTTTTTTTAGCATCGTAAGCGTGGAAAATTAGATAATCTTTCCCATCAAAAGTGTAAGTACTGTTGTGTCCGGCGCCAAACCAATTTTTGTTACCTTCAATCACCAGTTTTCCGCCGCCTTCGTTCATTGGAATTCCTTTATCATCTACATAAGGTCCTGTGAGTTTTTCGGAGCGACCTACAACCACTTTATACGTACTTTTTTCCGCTCTGCAACACAAATCCCAAGATGCAAATTGATAGTAATATTTTCCTTTTTTGAAAATGAAAGGTGCTTCTATCGCTGCATCGCCTGGATCTGTATCATCCAATTTGAAAGAACGTTCTCTTTTCGCAATCGTGTGCCATTCCTGAGGCTGTGCAATGCTGATGAGATCTGGATTCAGTTTTACCATTTTCAATCCGTCCCAGAAAGAACCGAAAGCCATATAAGGCACTTTGTTGTCATCGAAAATAATTTGAGGATCGATGGCATTCCACATATCTCTGTTCGGATAACTTTGGATGACGATGCCTTTATCAATCCATTTGAAATCTTTGCTTTTCGGATCTAAAGTTTTGTTAACCGTAACGCCGATTGCAGAAGTATTTTTAGCAAAAGCCGAAACACTATAATATAAATAATAAAGTCCGTTGTGGAAAACAATATCCGGTGCCCAAATGTGATTGTCATAATTTGGAACCACTTGGTCTGCCCAAGTCGGTTTTACATCGAAAACACTTTTCTCTGGTTTCCAGTTTTTAAAATCCGTGGAAGAATAAACGCCAATTCCTTTCCCAGTTGTAAACATATAATAGGTATTACCTTGTTTGATAGCAACCGGATCGTGTGAAAATTGAACATCAATTGGCTTCGCTTCCTGTGCGAAAGCGAAACCATTGACTAAGAAAATAATAGAGAAATATTTTAGAAAATTCATTTTGAAAATTTAGTTAATGCCTTTGGAAGTCATAATGATTGGTTTGATGCTTCCGTCTTTGTTATAGTAAAGATGTTCGATAGCGACTGACCTTCTGAAACTTCCGCCATTTGGTTCGATAGCGCCATTGTGATAGATGAAATAATCTTTCCCTTTGAACTCGATAATAGATTGATGATTGGTATTGGAATTTCCAGCCAGTTCATTTAAAATCCCTTTGTACTTCCAAGGTCCATCCAGAGATTTGCTCATTGCATAAGCAATTTTTTCTGGGAAACCCGTTGCATAAGACAGATAATACGATCCATTTTTTTTGTGGATATAAGCTGCTTCTGTGAATTTTGGCAAATCAATAGTTTTGATTTCGCTGTCCAATTCCGTCATATTGCTCTTTAGTTTTGCGTAATAGCAAACTGTATTGCCCCAGAATAACCAGCCTTGACCTTTGTCATCAATATAAACTGTTGGATCAATATCATCCCAATCGATGGTGGTTTTCTTGGTCATATCATTAGTAATCAAAGCTTTTCCAAGCGCATCTTTGAAAGGTCCAAGTGGCGAATCACTTACTGCAACACCGATTGATTTTCCTGGAATTGTTTTGTGACTTACTGTAACATACCAATAAAATTTACCATTCTTTTCTATCACTTGAGAAGCCCAAGCATCGCCGGAAGCCCAAGCAAAATCTGTTGCTTTCAAAGGAACAGGATGTTTGACCCAAGTTTTAAGATCGGATGAAGAATAGACTTTCCATTCATTCATTTTATAGAAATTGAAATCATTTGGTGCTTCATCGTGACCAGCGTACAAATACACTTTTCCTTTGTGAACCAATGCTGCAGGATCTCCCAAAAATTCATCTTTGATGATTGGATTTTCGCCCGTTTGTGCAGTTCCGGCAATGTAAAAAGATAACAATGCCGTTGCCGCTATATTTTTAAATTTTAAAATCATTGTTATTTAATTTTCTTAGCCCAGATTGCTGCTCCGAATTGATTCAAACCTGTAAATAGAATTGTAGAAGAGACTTTGTTTTCCCAATCTCTACCGTATTTTACATAAAGAATATCTTTGAAAGCGCCATTAGCCCAAGAAAGTGTCAAATAAGGTGCGTTGTAAGACCAAGTATTATTTGGGTCATTATTAATGGTTCCATTTGGACTTAAAACAGTTTCAGTAGAAGTTTGGAAGTCAGGACTTGTTTGTTCCACAGCGTAACCAGGAGTTACTTTGTAACCAAGAACGATTTGCTCATAAGTTCCTGCCAAATCAGCAGATTTGATTTCTTTCTGAGTTACCGCCGCATATCTCTCAGGAGAAGCAACCGGCCAACCATCTTGCATCCAATACAACTCACGAACGTGAAGATCCATATAGAAACTGTTCGCGCCCGGACGACCTTGATGCGCAATGTAATATTGGTTATTCTCTCCTTTGAAAACACCAGGATGCGAAACACCTTGCCATCCAGAATGACCTTTGAACTGATAAGGCG
This sequence comes from Chryseobacterium sp., assembly GCA_017989575.1. Lineage (GTDB taxonomy): Bacteria > Bacteroidota > Bacteroidia > Flavobacteriales > Weeksellaceae > Epilithonimonas. Next base: position 3,653 of record JAGNPP010000098.1, on the reverse strand, counting down.
CGATAATCATTGGTGCTGAATCAATATTATTATTGACATTCACGCCATTGTAATCCAAGAAAGGACCATCCGGACTGTCGGATCTTGCGACTCTTACGTTGTACTTTGTTTGCAACCAGTCGTAGGCTAAGAATAGATAATATTTCTTTTGTTCTGCATTATAAATAATCTCCGGACCTTCTAAGTTTCCGTTTCTCATTCCGCCTGTTGAAGCACGTTGAACGATTCTTGTTCCTCTGTCTCCAGAGTTTTTCGCCAATCCTGTAGTTGGATCTAATTCCAATTTATAAATCCCATCCCAAGAAGAACCGTAATACATAATATGTCTCCCGTTTGCTACAAGAATTGTAGGATCTATCGCATTGGTTCCAATACTGTTGTCATCTTTGGAAGTCACCACGATGTCTTTTTCAACCCATGGTCCCATAGGCGAAGATGAAGTTGCCAAACCAGTCACACTCAATCTACCTTTGTTGGATGCCAAAGAATAATATAATCTGTATTCTCCATTCACTTCCAAAACATAAGGTGCCCACAATGCGTTATCCGGCGTTCCTCCATTTTGCTTGATGTAATCTGCCCCTTTCTTTGGAAGACCATCAAATACCCAACCTTCGAAAGTCCAGTTGATCAAATCTTTTGATTTTCTAACTTGAATTCCTGGTTTTACACTTACACCAAAAGCAACATCCGTACTGTAACAATAGTAAGTATCCCCAACTTTTATAATCGATGGATCGTGAACGTTTCTGTAGCCCCACATACTGATGTAAGGCAGTCCCGCAACATCTGCGTAAGTGTCTGTAATGGCATCAAAATTTGTATTTTCTCCAGTACCAGTTTCCGCATTATAATTATTTTCCGGTTGCCAGTCTTCTTCTTTACAAGAATAGATCACGGCGGAAGAAAGTGCTACTAATAGTAACTTGCGTAAGTTAAATTGAGTTTTCATAAGATGATTATTTTGATGTTAAAACAACAACTGAGAACGGAGGCAAAGTCAATTTCAAAGCATCCTTCTCTTTTTTGATATTTTTGAATTCTTTTGGTTCAATCAATGTTGGTTTGTCAAAAGTGTTGTGGTCATTGATTTTGTTTGATTCAAGAATCTGAGCTGTGAAGTTTTTACCTTTGAAATTCTTCAAATCGATACTTGTCTCAACTGTATTTTTACTATCAATATTGACTAATGAAATTGTTGTCACGCCATTTTTCTCTGAAGCTGAAGCAGAAACCGCTTTCAAATTTTCAGATTTGTTGCTGTAATTTGGACTATCGATATTCAGAGGAATCAATTTGGCGTCTTGGTGCGCTTTGTAAAGATTCAAAACGTGGTAAGTTGGGGTTAGCAACATTTTTTCTCCTTTAGTCAGGATTACAGCTTGAAGAACATTGACTGTCTGAGCCAAGTTTGCCATTCTCACTCTTTCACTATGTTGATTGAAAATATTAAGCGTAACGCCTGCAATCATCGCATCTCGCATTGTATTTTGCTGATAAAGAAATCCTGGATTTGTTCCTTTCTCTACTTCGTACCATCCGCCCCATTCATCAACAATCAACGCCGTTTTTTTCTCTGGATCGTATTTGTCCATAATGGCGCTGTGCTTTTGGATTAATTCGTCCATACGAAGCGCAGATTTCATAGTTGCGAAATATTGATCTTCTGTAAAATCAACCGCATCACCTTTTTTATCCCAGTTTGCAAACGAATAAGAATGTAATGCAACACCTTCTATCAAACCTCTCGGAATGTCTCTCATCATCACTTCTGTCCAATGATAATCATCGATATTAGCACCAGATGCAATTCTGAAAAGTTTATCCGAGTTATTCCAGTCCGTCATAAAAGTGGAATACTGGCGGTAAAGATTAGCGTAGAATTCTGGCGTCATATTACCACCACAACCCCACATTTCATTACCAACACCCCAATATTTTACGTTCCAAGGTTTTTCTTGGCCATTCTTTTTTCTAAGATCGCTCATTGGATCTTTGGTATCGCTGTTCACATAAGAAACCCAGTCCGACAATTCCTTCACTTCGCCACTACCAAGATTGCCTGCCAAATAAGGTTCTGCGCCTAATTCTTTAGCCAAATCAAGGAAATCGTGCGTTCCGAAACTGTTGTCTTCTGTATTCCCACCCCACCATCTGTTAACAATGGTTGGTCTTTCTTTTTTGGGACCAATTCCATCTTTCCAGTGATAAGTATCTGCGAAACAACCACCTGGCCATCTAAGATTTGGAATACTAAGGTCTTTCAAAGCTTTGATAATATCATTCCTCACACCTTTGGTATTAGGAATGGTACTATTTTCGCCTACGAAGATTCCGTCATAAATTCCTCTTCCAAGATGCTCGGCAAAATGTCCGTAGATATGTTTGTTTATCGTTGGTGCTTTAGCATTGGTATCGATTGTAATTGTAGATTTGGTTTGAGCCTGAACTGTCATACTAAGTGCAATCCCGACTGCAAAAAAGAATTTTCCTGGATTCATATTTTTCATAATCATAGAAGTCATTTTCATATTTTTTGATAAATCTGGATCAGCAGAAAAACTACTGATCCAGATGAATTATTTTTGATTTTTACCAACCCGGATTTTGGGTGATGTTGTTTGGATTGTTATCAATTTCCGTCAATGGAATTGGATAATATTCTCTACCCGGAGAGTAAGTATTGAACTCGCTATCTCTGGATTTTAACCAGTTCAGTTTAGATTGATCTTGAAGCCAACCCCAACGTCTGATGTCATCGAAACGGTGACCTTCCAAAGAAAACTCAAGGAATCTCTCGTGAGCGATTTGTTCTCTCATTTGAGCTTGTGTCATTCCCGGTTTGGTAGTTCTAAGATCTGGCAATTGGACTCTGTTTCTTACCATTTGAATGTAATCATAAGCTTGAGAAGTGCTTCCCAAATCATTAAGACATTCTGCGTACATCATTAAGACATCTGCGTATCTCATCGATCTTTCGTTGATTCCCGATCTCCAGTCATATTCACTTACTGAACCGTTGTTGTAATTTTGATATTTCTTTGTGAAAACATCATTGAGATATGCTGGGTTACCTGCGTAATTTTGAGCAAAATCTTTCCCGTAAAGTGTCTCACCTGGATGGTTGTAGAACATTGTAGCTCCTAATCTTGGATCCAAAGCTCCGGAAACGGTTTTCTCTTGCTGATATTCATTAAACAAAGCTTTCGTAGGTTGGATATCATTAAATCCAAATCCTGGAGGCCCGTAAGTAATGGCTCTGGCAGATGTTTTACCCCAAGATGATCCTGGTGCTCCACCCCAACCTAAATCGATTCCTCCAATGTTTCTATCAAACTGAAGTTCAAAAATAGATTCTGAGTTATTTTCGTTGGTTTCTGTAAAGTTGTCTGTATAGTTTGAAACTAAACTATAAGTGCCAAGGTTGATTACTTTTTCGAACTGTTCTTTTGCTTTCGAAAAATCTTTGGTAAAGAGATATGCTTTTCCTAGGTAAGCCATCGCTGCGCCTTTGGTTGCTCTACCTGTATGACCTTTGTCCAAACCATTCAAATTGGTATAAGAAACCGGAAGCAATTCTTCTGCTTTTTGAAAATCTGAAATTACTTGTTGCCAACCTTCTTCATTGGTTTTCTGACCGTGGTAAAGCTCTA
>JAGNPP010000352.1 GCA_017989575.1 Chryseobacterium sp. | reverse complement strand
GGAGTTTTCACCTTTCGATCCTGCAAAATATCCGTTCAAACTCAGACACACGATTTTTCATCAGGGAAACAAATATTACTTTTCGGAAACAGCAGCCAATACCAATTTCTTCGATTCCGATAATATTACAAATTTCCCACTTTTCAACAAGAAGTTTTCCAACAATCTCAGCAACACCTTTAGTTTGGTTTGGCACAATGAGAAATTCAAACTGGATGCAGGTTTCCGCCATCAATATTTGACATTTGGAAACAAAAATGCATTCCCGATTCTCAACATTCCGGGCTATTTCAAAGAGCAAAGGATTGGCGCAGTCGGCAATTTGCAAATCAAATTGTTGGACAAAATTCAACTCAAATCTTTCCTCGAGATTTCCAAAGGTTCGCAATTCGGAGATTATATCAAAACGACCAATCTATTGGTTTTCGAGCCCATCAAAGATTATTTGGTGGAAGGACGACTCAATTTCCAATCCGCTTATCCAAGTTTTAATTATCTCGTCAACTCTTCGCATTACATCGATTATAATTACAACTTACAAAGCCCAAATAATGAGATTGTAACCCAGATCGGAGGAACTGTCAGACTGGCGAAGTTGTTTGACACCCAGTTTTTTGTAGATTTTTATAAGATCGACAATTACACTTACTTCAACAGTAGCTCTTTGCCACAGCAGAGTGGATCATCACTCAACATTTCTCAAATCGGTGGCGAAAGTACCTTGAAATATGGGAAATTCAATCTGAACGGAAAAGTGTTGTTCCAAAAAGCTTTGAACAACGAAAACCTTTTGCCAATGCCGGATTTCATTGGAAGAATCAATCTGTTTTATCAAACCAAAGCATTCAAAAAAGCCGCAGATATCCAAGCCGGAGTCAAAGTGTATTACTTCACCAAGTTTGCTTCCAGAGAGTTTTCCCCAATTCTCAACGAATATATTTTGCCAAGCGCAACAGCGTATTCCATTGGTGGACAACCGATTGCGGACGTTTATATTAATATGAGAGTCAAGCGGATGTATTTCTATGTAGAAGGACAACATATCAATCAAACCTTTATGCAAAACAAATCCTTCACGTCGCCCAATTATCCGTTGTACGATTTCAGGCTCAATTTGGGGATTGTTTGGTATCTTTTCCATTAATATAATTATGGCAGCTATTTCCGCCTTCCACTCCCAATCTGTCACTCTGAGGCTCTCGAAGAGTCCGCTCAAGTCGGGCTGCGGGATTCTGCAAAAAAAGAAGATTTGTTATCAGAAATACCTGTCAACTATCAACCAACAACTATCAACCAAATGACCATTGATTTCGAAAATATAACCAGCATTCCAAAACTCATCAAAGATTTTTTAGGAACAAAACTGGACGGATTTCAGAACAAAGTTTTTGATTTGGAAAACTTCAAAAATCAAATCACCGAAAAACAAAATTCATTTTCCGATGAGAAAAGAGCGGTTCTTTACGATACTATTTTTTCGCAAAATCAAGAATCTCAATTGTCCCCAAAACAGTTGGAATATCTTTTCTCTCTCAAGGAAAGCAACACATTCACCATTACAACCGGACATCAGCTAAACCTTTTCACAGGACCAGTTTTCTTCGTTTATAAAATTTTGCAAACCATAAAAACCGCAGAATTTTTAAAATTAAATTTCCCAAATCACAACTTCGTTCCACTATTTTGGATGGCAACAGAAGACCACGATTTTGAGGAAATCGATCATTTCAAAACGCGCGAACATTATTACGAAATCAAAGGAAATTCCGGTTGCGATGTAGGAAATATCAAAATTGAAGATCAATATTTCATTCAGGAATTTGAAAAAGAATTCAAAGACAATCTCTACGGAACCGAATTGATTCTTTGGATCAAAAATGCCTACAAAAAAGGAAATTCCCACACTCAGGCGATTCGATATTTGGTAAATCAATTGTTTGCAGATTACGGATTATTGACAATCGATGGAAATTCAAAAGATTTGAAATCTCAGGTCAAAGATATTTTCAGGAAAGAAATATTATCCAACCAACTTTTCGAAACCACAAAAAATCAGAGAGAATTTCTTGAAAACGAATACCATAAAGTTCAGGTTAATCCGAGAGAAATCAATTTGTTTTATCTTTCAGAAACAAGAAACCGAATCGAGAAAATCAATGATGAATATCAAATTCTCGACACAGATTTGAAATTCTCTGAGGAAGAAATCTTAAATGAATTAGCAAATCATCCGGAAAAATTCAGTCCAAATGCGGTTCTGCGTCCGGCTTATCAGGAATCGGTTTTGCCAAATCTGGCTTACGTTGGCGGAAATGCAGAAATTATGTATTGGATTGAGTTGAAAGATCATTTCGTATCCATCAATCTTCCTTTCCCGATTTTGGTCCCAAGAAATTCAATGTTGTTCCTCGAAGAAAAAACTTTCAAAAAAATTGAAAACTCAGGATTGAAAATTGAAAACTTCTTCGAAAATTTTGCTGAAGTTTTGAATCACAAAATTCTTGAGAACAACGACATCAAATTGCTTCTCACGGAAAAAGAACTACAATTAATCGCTTCATTTTCAGAACTGAAAAACAAAGCTTCCGAAACCGAAAAAACGTTCTACAATCTTGTAGAAGCAGAAGAAACCCGACAACTGAAGTCATTCAAAAGAATGCAGAAACGCCTTCTGAAAGCCGAAAAAACAAAACAATCCGAACATTTTGACCAAATGCAAAGTTTATTTCTAAAAGTTCATCCCGGCGGAAATTGGCAGGAAAGGGTTTTCAATTTCAGCGTGTTC
>JAGNPP010000351.1 GCA_017989575.1 Chryseobacterium sp. | reverse complement strand
ATCTTGAAGGATCAAAATTTCCTTGTAAAGTCACATTTCCACCAGATAAATAACGGGCATTTCTAGGAGAACAAGTCCAATCTACACCAAGTGCGGAAGCTTTACTTTTCCCCATATCGTTAAGCGCAAACCAACATCCTTTTCCGAAAACTATAACCGGAGTAACCTCAGCCAAAGCATCAACAATTTGGTTGATGTATTTCCATGAGAATTCTTGATAATCAACTGGAGAAAGCATTCCTCCCCAAGAATCAAAAATCTGAACTGCATTTACTCCCGCTTTTACTTTTTCTTTTAAATATAAAATAGTCGTATCGGTGATTTTTTGTAGCAAAGTGTGCGCAGCTATTGGGTTTGAGAAACAAAAACCTTTGGCAGTGTCGAAACTTTTTGAACCTTTACCTTCAACTGCATAACAGAAAATCGTCCAAGGTGAACCTGCAAAACCAATCAAAGGCACCTCATCATTAAGCATTTCTTTGGTTAATTTGATAGCATCAAAAACATAACCTAAAGTTTCATTTACATCCGGAACATAAACTTGATTCACTTGTTCCATTGTACGAATTGGATTTGGAATAATTGGTCCCAAATTGTCTTTCAACTCTACGTGAATTCCCATTGCTCTTGGCACTACCAAAATATCTGAGAACAGAATCGCAGCATCCGGCCCGATAATACGAATTGGCTGCACCGTGATTTCGGCTGCCAATTCCGGAGTTTCGCAACGGGTGAAAAAATCATATTTATCACGCAAAGCTCTAAATTCCGGTAAATATCTTCCCGCTTGACGCATCATCCAAACTGGAGGGCGCTGTACTGTTTCTCCTTTTAAAGCTTTTAAAAATAGGTCGTTCTTTAGCCCCCTAGCCCCCGAAGGGGGAATTTGAATATCGTTGTTGTTCATTTTTTTTATTTTTATCTCCTTAAAATTTATTTCTACACCCTATTTCAGTTCCCCCTTTGGGGTTAGGGGGCTTTATATTCTGATATTACATCCTCGATTACGTCTTCAACGCTGGGCTGATCTGCGACGATAATGTTTTTTATTTTTTTGTCTAATGCGCTTGCGGTTGTTTCGCCAATGCAAAAACAGTTTTCGTTTTTAATTGTATTGGCTGCTAAATAACTTTCTACGCCTGATGGACTGAAAAACAGTATCGCATCAACTTTAGTTTTTATTTTTTGCGGTGTCAGTGAGGTTTCATAGACTTTGATTTCATTTAATTTTACACCTGCTTCTTTAAGCGCAACGGGCAACGTTTCTCGGCGTAAATTTCCGCTGAAAAAAGTAAAACTTTCAGAAGCGTAAATCAATGTGATGATTTCGGCCAAATCCGCGGCGTAACCTGTATAAGCCACAACGTTGAATCCAGCTTCAGACAATACAATTTTGGTTTTTAGACCAACACAAAAAACATTTTTGGACTTTAATTTTTCTAAATCCGTATTTTCAAAAACACTTTGAACCGCATTTTGACTGGTGAAAATCAAATTATCATTGACTTCTTTGAGTTCGAATTTTCGGTGCTCGGTTTTGATGAAATCGGTTTCTGTGACATCAAAATCCGCATTTATCAATTCCTGCTTTTGGGCAGGAGACAGAACTTTGGTAGATAGTATGTGGATTTTACTCATTTTTTGTTTTTTGAATCATTCTGAAAAAGCCACCCGAGCAATAGCGAATAGGTGAAGCAATTATTACTGTTCTAGCCCCGATGGAAGGGAAAATCCTTTTTTGAGTCGATTTTTCTTTGGCTCAAAAAAGATTGGAATGAGAGCGGGATCCGATCTTGGCAAAAAAGCCAAATCTCTCGCTCCTTATTTTTTTAAACTTTCTTTAATCGTTTTCATTAGCTCTGCACCTCCATTTTCCAGAATTTCTTTGGCACAATTGAAACCTAATTTTTTCCATTCTTCAACGGGTACAATTTTTTCGATTTCCAATTTTTGTTTTCCGTCAATAGACAGCAAAACACCTTTGAAAGTAAAAGTATCTTTCAGCTCGCAATAGACTGCTAATGCTCCAATAGGTGCCGTACAGCCTCCTTCGAGGATTTTCAGGAACTGCCTTTCTATATGTGTGCAGATTTCGGTTTCGATATCATTGAGCTGAGAAACGGCATCAAGTACATAATCATCATTGGCCATAGCCACAATGACCATTGCGCCCTGTGCTGGTGCGGGAATCATCCAGTCTAAATCGATAAAATCAGTGGGTTTCAAGTTGATTCTCTCTAAACCAGCTGCTGCAAAAACAGCGCCGCTCCAGTCATTATCGTTTAGTTTCTGCATTCGGGTATTTACGTTTCCACGCAAATCGACTACATTATGATTGGGGTATTTGTTGAGCCACATCGCCTGACGACGCAAACTTCCTGTAGCAATGGTTCCTTTTCCTTCAAGGAAATCAAGATTTCCTTTGTGAACCAAAATGTCCAAAGTATTGGCTCTTTCCAGAACTGCCGCTTGAACAATTCCAATTGGTAAAGCGGTTGGAACGTCTTTCATAGAATGTACTGCTATATCAACTTGGCCATTTATCATAGCAATGTCCAATGTTTTGGTGAAAATTCCAGTGATTCCGAGTTCGTACAGCGGTTTGTCAAGAATGATATCTCCTTGTGATTTTACGGCAATGATTTCTGTATTATAACCTAAATCGTTTAGCTTTTTTTCTACCGTGTGGGCTTGCCATAATGCGAGTTCGCTGTCACGGGTTCCTATTCTAATAACTTTTTGAGCCATATTATTTTTGAATCCTTTAGATAGTAAGGAACTTTATGT
>JAGNPP010000097.1 GCA_017989575.1 Chryseobacterium sp. | reverse complement strand
CAGATAAAAAAGGTGATGACGCTGTCAACCTAAAATTATCTGGAGAAAGAGCAGCGGTTGTAAAATCTTCTCTTAATTCTGCTCAAGTTTTAGAAGCGGAAGGATACGGTTCCAAATTTGCAAAAGTTTCTGCGGATGCTACAGACAAAGAAAGAGAATCTGATAGAAAAACTGCAGTAAGATTTACCAAGTAAATTTTTGTATAAATTAAATATAAAACTGTCAAGAGATTGACAGTTTTTTTATTGTTAATTTGCAGGTTAAGTAGAGTATAACTATTTTTGTTAGTCTAATCTAACAATACGAAATATTGAATCAATTTAATCATAACAGCGGTTGGCGAAAAGAGAAGAGTTCCAACTCTCTTCAGGAGTCCTTTGCCAGCGTTCATATTCCGAAAGACGGAAGTTTCAAGAAGAAACTATTTGCCTATATGGGGCCTGGATTGCTCATTGCAGTTGGTTATATGGATCCAGGGAATTGGGCGACAGATATTGCTGGTGGAGCACAGTTTGGCTATGCTTTGCTCTCTGTGGTTTTGATTTCAAATTTGTTTGCAATTCTTTTGCAGCATTTGTCTGTAAAATTGGGAGTTGTGGCAGAGCGGGATTTGGCGCAGGCGTGTAAAGATCATTTTCATCCTGTGGTCAATTTTATTCTTTGGATTTTCTGCGAAATTGCTATTGCTGCGTGTGATTTGGCAGAAGTGATAGGTTCGGCAATCGCTCTTAATCTTTTATTTGGAATCCCGCTCAGTTGGGGTGTTGTGATTACGATTGTCGATGTTTTTTTGATTTTATTCCTTCAGTCACGCGGTTTTCGCTACATAGAAAGTATTGTTGGAGGTTTGATATTAATTATTTTCATAGCATTTTTTTACGAAATATTTCTAAGTCAGCCAGAGATTTTTCCGATGTTGCAAGGTTTGATTCCTCAGAAAGAAATCATCACCAATCCATCGATGTTATATATTGCCATCGGAATTTTGGGTGCAACGGTGATGCCTCACAATCTCTACCTTCACAGCAGTATTGTGCAAACAAGAAACTACCCAAGAACCACCGAAGGGAAGAAGGAAGCATTGAAATTTGCGAGTATCGACAGTAGTCTTTCCTTGATGCTAGCATTCATTATCAATGCGGCAATTCTCATCATTGCAGCAGCTACTTTTCACACGTCTGGGAACAAAGATGTGGCGGATATCAATGATGCTTATATGCTTTTGACACCGCTTTTGGGAACTACACTAGCGAGTATTTTCTTTGGAATTGCACTCTTGGCATCTGGTCAGAATTCTACTTTGACGGGAACACTCGCGGGACAAATCGTAATGGAAGGTTTCCTAAATATCAGGCTAAAACCTTGGGTCAGAAGATTAATTACCAGAGTTATTGCCATTGTTCCAGCGTTGATTATCTCTATCCTTTATGGAGAAAAGGGAACGGCAGAATTGTTGGTTTTCAGTCAGGTAATTTTGTCAATGCAACTTAGTTTTGCTGTAGTTCCGTTGGTTATGTTTACCAATAGCAAAGCAAAAATGGGGGAGTTTGCTAATAAGATGTGGATCAAAGTTTTGGCCATCATCATCAGTACAATCATTATATTTCTGAATCTCTATCTCTTGAAAGAAACATTCTTTCCTTGATAATAATAAAAAAACCGTTTCAAAATTTTGAAACGGTTTTTTTGTTATGTTTTCTTTCTTTGAAAATATTATCCTAACTTCTTAGAATCTGCAACAAATTGCGCCAACCCAGAATCTGTCAATGGATGATTCAATAGATTTAGGATTGATGGTAGCGGCGATGTGATGACATCTGCACCAATTTTTGCACAATTGATGATATGCATAGGACTTCTGATGGAAGCTGCAAGGATTTCTGTATCAAACATATAATTGTCAAAAATCAAACGAATTTCTTCAATCAAATTAAGTCCATCCACAGAAATATCGTCTAATCTACCTAGGAAAGGAGACACGTAAGTTGCACCTGCTTTGGCTGCCAAAAGTGCTTGTCCTGCTGAGAAAATCAGAGTACAGTTGGTTTTGATGCCTTTGTCTGAAAAATATTTTAGAGCTTTGATACCATCTTTGATCATCGGGATTTTCACGACAATTCTCTCGTGAAGTGCTGCCAATTCATCGCCTTCTTTGATCATTTCTTCATAAGTCGTAGAGAGAACTTCTGCAGAAACATCGCCGTCTGAAATATTGCAAATGTCAACGTAATGCTTGTTGATAGCTTCTTTTCCAGAGATTCCTTCTTTTGCCATAAGAGAAGGGTTGGTAGTAACGCCATCCAAAATTCCAAGGTCTTGTGCTTCTTTAATTTGGGCTAGGTTGGCTGTGTCAATAAAAAATTTCATATAAAGGTATTTGTTTGTTTATTAAAGCTTGTTGTTATTTTTTATAAGTGTAACTGATTACAAATATACAGTTTTAGTTTGCTCTGTAAAAATCAAAAAAAAGAAGCCAGTGGCTTCTTTTAATTTACTTCATCGCAGCTTCTTTCGCTTTGAATTCGTTGTACTTAGCAGTATTTTGAGTAGTCATATAAAGTCCTTTCAAAATACTGACCATATCCTTATCATTTGGATTATTGCTGTAATATTTCTCTGCGTAAGGAATCGCTTTTGAGAATCGGCTTCTTCTTTCCTCCATCAATTTATTAGCAGCATCTATTTTTCCTGATTTTCTTAGCTTGTTGTATTCCTCAACAGTTTTGGTGTCATCTCCCATATAGAAATAAACCATATTCTGAAGTGCATTACTGAAGTTAGGATCAATTTCTAAAGCTTTTTTCAAAGATTCCTCTGCATCTTTTTGCATTGAAGGATCTTTTAATTGCAAAACACCTAAATTGTACCAGTTTACTTTATCCGTTGGATTTTTCGCCAATTGTGCCTTAAGGTTACTTACAAATTGTTCCGTTTTACCAGATTTATAATAAGCGTTTCCTTGTATCTGAGAAAGTGTTTTGTTGTTTGGGAACTTTTTCAAACCATCATCAGAAATAGCAGCAGCCTCCTCAAATTTCTGCTGATCAAAAAGTAATGAAGCTAGAATCTCATAAAGTTCTTCCTGCTTACTAGGCGTTTTTTCGATTTTGAAATCCGAATAATCACTAGCGTCTTTCATTTTTTGATAAAGTTCATAGGCACTTTTATCAAGGTTTTCTGTATTGCCAGTTTTTTTGTTTTTAGCAGTATAATTGGTCTCTACTCCTGTATAGTTTGACTTTATCAGTTCGTTTAGGACTTCAATTCCTTTTGCTTTGTTACTTTCCGTTTGAGCATAGGCAACTCCTGCATAATAAAGATAATTTTTATTGTCTTGACCTGCTGCTTTGAAAAGATAATAAGTCTCTGCAAACTTCTCACCAGCTACATCGTATTTTTTGTTATTGTAATTAGTGGTTGCCATTGCACTCGCTGCCTGAAGCTGAGGATTGATGGTATTTCTAACTTTCTCAGCCAATGAAGGAGTAAACTTTTCTTGCTTCAAAGAAATTCCGTTTCCGAACTTTTCTGAAGCTTCTTTTCCTACAAAATAAACTTTATTTTTCTCAGCATCTTTCCCTGTGAAAATAGGCTCTGTACCCAGAGTTGCAATTTTTGAAAGAATTTCTGCACCTTCTACGCTTTTTCCAGATTTAAGTAATGCTAATCCTTTTGCATAATAATATTGCTCTAGAAGAGAAGGTTCCAATAAATAGGTCTTGTCTCCAAAAATCCCTTCTGCTTTTGCAATTTCTGAACTTGCAGTCGTATGATCTCCTGAATCAACTGCTTTTACAGCGTTAGCAATTTCTTTTTTCTGCGCATTCATCAATGCTACAGATAAAACTGCCAAACTTAAAATTAATCTTTTCATATGTTAACTTTTATTTTTTATTCGTTGTCTTCGGTTTCATCAGCGTTATCAGCGGCTTCTTCGTCTTCGATTTTCTTCAATTCTTCCTCGTCACCGATGTTGATCTGATTGTTTCCAGTTTGTGGTTTCACTTTGAATTCCGGATTGTTGCTGTCGTTTTCTGCAACTTCTTCGCCTTCTTCTTCCACAACTTCACTATCCATTTCTACTTTTGCAATCGCTGCAATTTCGTCCTTGGTTTTCAGATTAATGACTTTGACACCTTGGGTATTTCTACCCATCACGCGCATCTCGTTCATATTCATTCGGATGGCAACACCAGATTTGTTGATGATCATCAATCCGTCTTCGTCTGTCACACTTTGAATAGCGATCAGATTACCAGTTTTCTCGGTAATGTTCAAAGTAATTACACCTTTTCCACCTCGGTTTGTGATACGGTAATCTTCTACAGCTGTTCTTTTTCCATAACCTCTCTCTGATACAACCAAAACCGTATCATTTTCCAAATCATTAACAACAATCATTCCGATTACTTCATCTTTCTCTTCAAGTGAAATTCCACGTACACCAATTGATCCTCTGCCGACAGCTCTCGCTTTTTCTTCAGGGAAACGGATACATTTACCATTTTTGGTAGCAATCATAATTTGGGAATTTCCGTCCGTCAATCTTGCGCCTAATAGTGCATCATTATCACGGATCTCGATGGCATTTACACCATTCGTTCTTGGACGTGAGTAAGCTTCCAAAGATGTTTTCTTGATGGTACCGTTTTTGGTGATCATCACAACATTCATTTGGTTGATGTATTCTTGATTCTTAAGATCTTTGGTTCTGATATAAGCTTTGATCTTATCGTCTTGTTCAATATTAATTAAATTCTGAACCGCTCTTCCTTTCGAAGTTTTAGATCCTTCCGGAACTTCGAATACTCTTAGCCAGAAGCATTTTCCTTTTTCGGTAAAGAATAATAGATATTCGTGGTTGGTTGCGGTAACGATATATTCAAGGAAATCCTCGTCTCTTGTTGTCGCCGCTCTATTTCCAACGCCACCTCTGGATTGTACTTTGTACTCGGAAAGAAGTGTTCTTTTGATGTAACCAGCGTGAGAAATAGTCAAAACAACTTTCTCATCCGGGATCATATCTTCGATAGAGAATTCTCCACCAGCATAATCGATTTCTGAACGTCTTTCGTCGCCGTATTTTTCTTTGATCTCCAAAAGTTCTTCTTTGATGATCTCATAACGTCTTGGTTCATTTGTTAAAATATCTTCCAAGTCTTTTATTAAGGCCATAATCTCGTCATATTCAGCACGGATTTTGTCCAATTCCATTCCCGTAAGACGAGCCAAACGAAGATCTAGAATTGCCTGAGCCTGAATGTCTGAAAGTTCGAATTCTTCGATCAAACCTTCCTTCGCAGCGGCAGGATTTGCACTGTGACGGATGATCGCTATCGCTCTGTCAAGAGAATCCTGAGTGCCAATCACTTTCATAAAGCCTTCAAGAATGTGTGCTCTTTCTTGTGCTCTTCTTAGTTCGTATTTTGTTCTTCTTACAATTACTTCGTGACGGTGATCTACGAAATGCAGGATCATATCTTTTACGTTCAGTTGTACAGGACGTCCTTTTACCAAGGCGATATTGTTAACTGAAAAAGAGGTTTGTAGAGAAGTATATTTATATAAAAGATTTAAGACAACATTTGGAATAGCATCGTTCTTAAGTTCGTAAACGATACGCATTCCATTTCTGTCAGACTCGTCACGGATTTCGTAGATTCCTGGAAGTTTGTCGTCTTTTACCAATTCAGCAGTTCTGGCAATCATTTCTGCTTTGTTAACTTGGTAAGGAATTTCTGTTACGATGATCGCATTTCTGTTTCCAATCTCTTCGAAATTCACCTTTGCTCTCAAAACGATACGGCCTCTTCCAGTGTGGAAAGCATCACGCACGCCATCATAACCGTAGATGATTCCACCTGTTGGGAAATCCGGTGCAATGATGTGCTTCATCAACTCATCGATGGTAATTTCTTTATCATCGATGTAAGCGCAAATTGCATCAATACTTTCAGATAAGTTGTGAGGCGCCATATTCGTCGCCATACCAACTGCAATCCCGGAAGCTCCGTTTACCAAAAGACTTGGGATTCTGGTAGGAAGAACGGTAGGCTCTGTCAAACTATCATCAAAGTTGTTTTGAAAATCAACCGTTTCTTTGTCTAGATCAGCAAGGATTTCGTCTGATATTTTTTTAAGTCTTGCCTCCGTGTAACGCATTGCTGCAGGCGGATCGCCGTCCATAGAACCAAAGTTACCTTGGCCATCTACCATTTGATAACGCAAACTCCACGGTTGCGCCATTCTTACCATTGCATCATAAACCGAGCTGTCACCGTGTGGGTGATATTTACCTAAAACGTCTCCAACAATTCTCGCAGATTTCAAATGTTTTCTGTTAGAAAAGACATTAAGACCATACATACCGTAAAGCACTCTTCTGTGAACGGGTTTCAGTCCGTCTCTCACGTCTGGCAAAGCTCTTGATACGATAACTGACATCGAATAATCGATGTAAGAGGTTCTCATCTCGTCAACAATGTTGATGGGTATTAACCTTTCTCCTTCCTTATGCATAAATATTTTTTAATTTATTGTAAATCAGAATATTAAAATACATTCTGATGCTTCAAGTTTTTCTGTTTTTTATAACGGGCTAATTTACAAAAAAAAACCGATTTTTGCATTCTGAATTTATCAACATTAATCATAAAAAAATATAAAAAATGAGTATCCTGAGTATTACATTTCATACAATTGAAAATAAAATTGAAGAATGGGACCTCTATGTGGAAAGCGATCTTCACCAAATGGTGGAAAATCTTCTGGATGTTGAAAAATATATTCTTTCCGAAGTGCGGTCTGATATGTTGGGTGAAGGGAAAAATACCAATTTGCTTTTGGTTTTTGACAATGATGAGATGAGAGATCAGTTTATGGAAAGCGAATTGGTGAATCTTGAAGAAAGAATCAATGCGAGATTTGGAGACTTTGTGATGGTATTTCCTACTTTTCTTGATCCGAAAAAGAAAAGATTTTAAAAGTATAATTTCTAAGATCAATAAAATATTTCTCTCGCAGATTTTGCAGATCAAGCGGATTGTTTTTGTTGTAAAATCTGCTATATCTGCAAAATCTGCGAGAATTTTTATTTTAGCATTTCTTTCAATATCAGTTTGATGCTCTCGAAGACTTTTTAACCTGTAGGAATAATTTTTGGAGTTACTTTGTAGCTCCTTTATTTTTTATAATTATGTTCGACAAACAACAGCGAAAACTTAAGCGTTCTGCAAGATTAATTTCCGTTCTCAGCAAATATGGATTCAAAGATATGATTGCCAGAATGGGAAAAAAACCTGAGGAAAGTTCTGTACAATCTGACGAGATCATCTCCAAAGGAACCGTTTACGAAAGGATCAGATTGGTTTTAGAAGAATTGGGTCCGACTTTCGTGAAGCTTGGGCAGACGTTCAGTAATCGTGAAGATCTGCTTCCACCAGAACTGATTCAGGAGTTGCAAAAACTTCAGGACAGGGTGGAGGTTGTTGATATGAATGTTAACGAAATTCTGGAGAATGAATTCAATATTTCGGTCAAAGAACATTTTTCTGAAATCGTTACACAACCTTTGGCGACCGCTTCTATTGCTCAGGTTTACAAAGCAACGTTGATTACTGGAGAAGAAGTTATTTTAAAGATCAAAAAACCGGATGTTCTAAGTGTGATCGAGGATGATCTACTGCTGATAAAGGACTTGGTGAAATTGATTTCAACCTATTCTGAAATTGCTTCAAAATTGAACTTAAAGCAAGCCATTGCCACTTTTGAAAAGTCATTGTTAGAAGAAGTTTCTTTGGTCAATGAACGCAATAATATCAAACAGTTTGCTTTAAATTTTAAAAATAATAAAGAAACCTACGTTCCAATTGTCTACGACGAATTTTCCAATAACAATGTCCTTTGTATGGAGTTTATTGACGGAATTAAGGTCACAGATAAAACTGAACTTCTTCATAATAACATTAATCCAGTTGTAATTTCCGAGGTTGGGTTAAGGCTTTTCGTTTCTCAGATTTTGGATTACGGGTTTTTCCACGCCGATCCGCACGCAGGCAATATTTTGGTGAAGAAAGATGGGCGAGTAGTTTTCATTGATTTTGGCGCAGTCGGGAAAATTCAGCCGAATGATAAAGAGATTCTTGAAAGTTTGATCGTCGCATTTGTTGCTAAAAACTCTAATAAAATTGTTAGGTCTCTGAAGAAAATGGCAGTTAGTTACGAGATTCCGGATGACAGGCGATTTGAAAATGACGTGGAGGAAGTTCTGAATTTCGTCCACAGCACATCGTTGAAAAATATCGATCCGCATATTATCATTAATAAAATGAAAGATGTTTTGAAAGACAATCAGCTTTATATGCCGGATTATTTTTATTTGTTGTTCAAAGGAATCGGTTTGATAGAAGGCGTTGGGCGAACCATCAATCCTGATCTGGAC
>JAGNPP010000350.1 GCA_017989575.1 Chryseobacterium sp. | reverse complement strand
CTTACGTTTTGGAAGGAACAATTACAAATGACGAGAAAACATCGATTTTGGAACGCATTGAAAATATCATTAATGATAATAATTATGCTTCTTATTTTAAGGAAAATTTGACGATTATTAACGAAAGAGATATGCTTTCTGTGGAAGATGGAACGTCGAAAACGTATCGTCCGGATAGGTTGATTAAAACAAAAGATGGCTTCATCATCGTGGATTTCAAAACGGGAAGTGAGAAGGAAAAAGATCAGAAACAGGTTGCACTTTATCAGGAAAAATTAGAACAATTTGGGGAGAAGGTTTTGAAGACGGATGTGATTTATATTTGAGACTTAGAGATGAGAGATTTGGAGATGAGAGACAAAAAATCCCGAGGAATGATTCTCGGGATTTTGTTTTTTATTTTTTGACGGCGGTTACAACCTGACCTTCTAGTTTGGTAATATTATCAAAAATCTGTTTGAATGCGGGATAATATTCTTTCGGGTATACTGGGTCTTCGACGGTTGTCGTGGTTTCTACTGTCAATGTATTTCCAGACTGTGTCACTTTGTAAACGTATTGGATTGCGTTGTCTTCTGTTCTAAATTTTTTGGATTTCGGCACATTTTCAAAAGCATAACCATCTGGTAAAGTGATTGTTACTTTTTTTATCTTGTCATAACCTGTGTACAATTCGATGGGCGAACGTCGGGCTTCTGTTTGGTCGAACTCGTGGGATTTGTTGTACAAAAACAGCAGCGGGTTGAACACCAATTTGCCTCCAATCCCATCTACAAAATTGTCTGCTTCGAAGTCGAAACTGGTTTGAAAATCGTTGTTATCCAGCGTCTGTGATTGGATATTGGTGAAGGGAAAAGTGTATCTTTCTTTGTACGATTCTTTCTGGTAAGTCGCTTTGTCCTCCTCATAGAGTTCTTGATTCATCATCGCGTACAACTTGGTGTCTCTATCTGAAAAATTGCCGGCAAAACTGCCGTCTGCGCCCAGTTTGGCATTTACGGTAAGATACGTTGTACTTTTTCCGGGAGGAAAGATATTGACTTTTTTCGCCTCTTTTTCTGTCATAATATAACCCGCATAATTGAGTGCTGACGGGCGAATCATATTAGGAACGGTCAATTTTGAAGTTGCATCGTACAGGAATGGTTTCCCTTTGATATCCACGAATGCCACAACATAATTTAGCTGAGCAATAGATGGCGAATGATCCATCAACAGTCCGTTTCTGATGGTTGCTAAAACCAGAGGCTCTGCTTCCAATCCGGCAGATTTCATCAACATAATTAACAAGAGATTGATTTCTCCTGAGTTTCCTACTTTGGTGTTCAGAAGGCTTCTAATCCCTCCCTCTTCTTGCACAGCTTCACCATAATTTTTGTTCCAAGTGTAATTTTTCTGAACAAATTTTAGGATAGCCGCCGCTTTTTCTTCCGCATTTTCTATATTTTTAATATCTTGAGGAAGCACATCTTTCACCAATGATTTTCTTTTCAGCTCCTCACCAAAATACTGAGAATCATAAAGTTGTTTGCGGATATCTTTCCAAGTTATAGCGTAGGACTTGAACCCGCCACTGTCTGAATTGTCGTATGCCTGCGCTGTTTTTGTAACATTAGAAGAGTTGAGTTCTGCTCTTATAGATGTTCTGTAATTGCTGAGATTATGAACATATTTTTCGTCTCTGTAAGGGGCAATGTCATCATACCCGAATCTGTACGTGAAATATTCTCCGCCATACATATTTCTTTCTGCCACATCTCTTTGTTTCGGACTAAGTTCTCCTTTGTAATCGATGTTATAACCAAGAAATCTTGGATAATCAAAAACATATTCGAACCTGCGAATTGGAACAACATCTTCTACAGCTACCCGATCTACATTCCAATAAAATGGCGATAGGATTTCGTATTTATATTCCAAAACAGATCCGTCTTTCACATTTTCGAAAGCGAACTTGGTCACCGAATGGTTTTTTGATTCTTTGGATTTGTATTTGGAACTTTTGTCCACAATGGTAGAGACAATCTTGTCGTTTTCCAGATTGTAAGTTGTGGCTTTTAGTGAGGTTACTTTTTCTGAGTTGTTGTTTTTCCCAATGTAAGTATAGATTTCCTGATTAAGGAATTTCTCTGCCTGATCTTTTTTATAGATTTTCACCCGGCTTACCACTTCCAGATGCATCTGTCCGTTGTACTCGATCCAATAATGTTAGGTTTTGTAAAGCACTTCTGCCGGTTCCGACGGATTCTTTGCATAAGATGTGCTTTGAAGATCTTTTTTATCCAGCTTTGGCGCATCCAAAAATTTATATTGTCCAAAAATGGATACAACAAAACAGCTTAATAATAATTGCAAAAATTTGGTTTTCATTCTTGATCTATGTTTTTAAAGTTTGGTTATTAGGATTTTGGTGTGGTCTATTTTATTGGTTTTTTTTCTGAAATTAATATAATCTGAAATCTTATCTGCGGAAAAAGTTCCCTTCTTCAGCATAAATTTTCTTTTAACCAACAATTTTTTGTCCTGAGGAATAAACTCCAAAGAAAAACTTCCGAACTCCGATTCTATTTTCACAGGAGCCATCGCTTCTGAAAATTTGTAATTCTCCGGAATCGAATATTCAATTTCATAGTCATCCGTAAAACCGAAAGGAACTTCTATCGGTAATTTTCGATCTGTGCTTTCCAGGTGGAAATCAGAATCCAAGAAAGGAATCGCACGGAAATAAATATCGGATCCCAAAGATTTGGAATAATTGTTTGATTTAAAATTCAAATCGAAATTAATCTTGGCAGCAT
>JAGNPP010000349.1 GCA_017989575.1 Chryseobacterium sp. | reverse complement strand
CTTCCTTCATCAACACAATAGTTGGACCTTCTGGCATAATGACTTTTTTGATAAAATCTCAAATATTATTCCGTTAAAAATAAAATATCCCTTATTTTTGAATCCAATATGGACCTCAATTCAATTTACACCAATCAGCGCACCGGAAATCACCAGCAGAACGTGGTTTCAAGAACAGACTTTCAAAGAGATTTTGATAGAATTATTTTCTCTTCCGCTTTCCGAAGGCTTCAAAATAAAACCCAGGTTTTCCCTTTGCCAGGAAGTGTTTTTGTACACAATCGTTTGACGCATTCTCTGGAAGTGGCTTCTGTTGGCCGTAGTTTGGGAAGTTTGGCTGGCGAATTCATTTCTGAACATTATAAAAATGATATTAATGATTTGTCCAAGGATTTCTATCAGCATCAATTGCACAATGTGATTGCATCGGCTTGTCTTTGCCACGACATTGGGAATCCGGCTTTCGGACATTCGGGTGAAGATGCTATTGCGAGTTATTTTGAAAAAAATGAAAATCAATTAAAATCCAAATTCAGTGAAAAAGAGTGGGCAGATCTTGTCAATTTTGAAGGAAACGCCAACGCCATCCGTGTTCTCACACATCAACAACAAGGCAAAGATGAAGGTGGCGCGCAACTGACTCACACCACATTGGCAAGCATCGCAAAATATCCTTGCGAATCTATGGCTAAGAAAAAAGGCGTCATCAATCGTAAGAAATTTGGTTTTTTCCAAAATGAAAAACAACAGTTTCTGGACATTGCAAAATCGACTGGAATGATGATGGACAAGGACGAACCTGTGATTTTCAAAAGACATCCATTTGTTTGGTTGGTAGAAGCTTCGGATGATATTTGCTACAATATTATCGATATGGAAGATGCGCACCGACTTGGAATTGTGAATTCTAACGATTGTGAAAATCTCTTTTTGGATTTGATCAAATCTGTGAATCCAGACGACATCAAAAGAGTAGGAGACAAGTTGGGAATTATTACCAATAAGAATGAAAGAATCTCGTATCTACGAGCAAAAGTCATCAATTCTCTCATTAATAAAACCATTGAGCTTTACAAAAGTAATTTCGATAAAATCTTGGACGGAAGTTTGGACAAAGGCATTTTGGATATTTTCAAAACCGAAAGTTCATCACTTACAGAAATCGAACGTTTTTCCATCGAGAAAATCTACAATCACAAAGCCGTCATCGAAATAGAAAATGCCGGTTACAACGTAATGTACGAACTTTTGAATCATTTTGTTCCATCCATCATCAAAGAAAAATCCGAAAGAAAATCCTACGATAAAATGGCGCTGAAACTGATTCCGCAACAATTCATCTACGACGATTCTACCATCTATCAAAAAACTTTGGGCGTTCTGGATTTTGTGTCAGGAATGACGGATAATTTTGCAACAGACCTTTACAGAAAAATAAAAGGGATTGATATTGGGATGACGATGTAGTTATAATTGATAATTAATAGGTGATAAATGATTAATCATTATGTTTTAAAAATCAATTATCAATCATCCTTTATCACTTATAAAAACGGTTCACAGCCAAAAACATCCACAAAATGTTTTTTGATTTTCTCCTTCACTTCCTCATAATCCACTTCTTTTTCAAGTTCTCTTTGCATAGAAGTGACTTGCTTGTCAGAAATCCCGCAAGGAATGATGTAATCGAAATATTTCATATCGGTGTTCACATTCAATGCAAAACCGTGGATTGTAATCCATCGTGACGCTTTTACACCCAACGCACAGATTTTTCTTGCATAAGGTTTCCCGACATCAAACCAAACACCTGTTTCGCCAGGAGAACGTTCGCCAATCAAACCGTATTCTGCAATCGTTCGGATGATGACTTCTTCCAAATCCCGCATATAGCGGTGAATATCTGTATAGAAATTTTCTAGATCTAAAATAGGGTAGCCCACAACTTGCCCAAATCCGTGATAGGTAATATCGCCACCACGATTGACTTTGACGTAAGTCGCATTGATTTCTTTCAACTTATTTTCATTAGCCAGAAGATTGGTTTCGTGTCCACTTTTTCCCAAAGTATAAACGTGCGGATGCTCTACAAAAAGAAGATGATTGTCGGTTGTTTTTAGATTGTCGGGATTTTCACGATTGTGGATTTTGATGTCCAGATTTTGCTTGAGTAATTCTTCCTGATAATCCCAAGTCGGCTGATAATCTTTGACGCCGAGATCTTGAAACTTTACTTTTTTATTGATGAGAGAATTCACGTTTGTTGGAATTATTTAATACAAATTTACTCATTATTTTACCAAATGGCAAGACACGAAAAAACCACCCGAAGGTGGTTTAAATAAAGAATAAAATCTGAAATCGCCACGATAAATATTCGATGACAATCACCAATGGCGAAATGGCGATTGCATAGGATTTATAAAATCAATAAATACTTACCTATGAAATATGACTTATTTTACAATAAGTTTTTTTGTTTCTGTTTGTCCGCCGTAAGTCATTTTTACGATGTAAACTCCAGATGTAAGTTTGCTAAGATCTACTTGTTGTGCAGAGAAGCCAGATTGGTTTGCAATGGCAGATTCGTGTACTTTTTTACCAGCAAAGTCAAAAATCTGAACCGTTCCGTTTGTGGAAGCAGATTTTTTTACATCTAGCAAGATGTTGATTTTTTTGTCCTCTTTCGTTGGGTTTGGATAGATTCCGAAGTTTCCTTTTTTACCAAAGTCTGCAACAGAAAGTTCGCTTGTAATGTTTTTGTATTTGAAGAACATATTTCCGTTTGCTGTTCCACCATTTGTAGTA
>JAGNPP010000348.1 GCA_017989575.1 Chryseobacterium sp. | reverse complement strand
CATCAAAATCCTCGATGTGAAAGATGCGATGACTGAAACTTTGGAAAGAGCGAGAGAAGGTAAAGACACCATTTCTGTTTCTGGAAACGTTTTGAGAGATTATTTGACCGACCTTTTCCCTATTTTGGAATTGGGAACTTCTGCAAAAATGTTGTCTATCGTTCCATTGATGAACGGTGGCGGATTGTTCGAAACTGGCGCTGGAGGTTCTGCGCCAAAACACATTGAGCAATTCATCGAGGAAGGTTATTTGAGATGGGATTCTCTTGGAGAGTTCTTGGCTTTGCAGGCTTCTCTAGAACATTTGGCTCAGACTCAAAATAATACAAAAGCACAAATCTTGGCTGATGCTTTGGATGAGGCTAATGCAAAATTCTTGGCAGAAGACAAATCTCCAGGCAGAAAATTGGGAACTATCGACAACAGAGGTTCACATTTCTATTTGGCAACTTATTGGGCAGAAGCTTTGGCAAACCAAACTAAAGATGCTGAAATCTCTGCTAAATTTACGCCTGTTGCAAAAGCATTGACAGAAAATGAAACCAAAATCAATGAAGAATTGATTGGTTCTCAAGGTCAGCCAAAAGAAATTGATGGTTATTACAGACCGGATTTTGAGAAAACTGATAAAGCAATGAGACCTTCTGAAACTTTGAATCAGATTTTGAACGCAATTTAGTTTTAATTTAGATTAAACTTATATAATGAAAGCACCACAATCGTGGTGCTTTTTCTTTTAAAATACGTCAAATGTCGTATTGTTTGAGCGTCATTAATATGAGAATTTTGGGACAACAATAAATCCTAAACTTCATCATTATGAAAACTCAAATTTTTAAAACAGTCGCCGTCTCAGCTTTGCTTGGAAGCCATATCTTTATGTTCGGACAAAAAGCACCAGATTCAGAATTCAAAATGGATGGCAACATTCAGTTTATGAAACTAACGGATGCTGGCGTACTTTTAGTTGCCAACGGAGACGGTTTTGCAGGCATTAAACCAGAAAGCAATCAGCTTCATTTTAATTTTCAGGATTACGGAAAAGTGAAACAAGAGGAAATAGAATTTGTTCCGAATTCTCCTTATGTCATCATTGCTCAAGGCGGAATTTTCAGTTCTAAGAAAAGTGTCATTGATATTGTTTCTGGCAAAAAACTATTCGCTACCGAAGAAAATGGCTGGAAAATGCTGACGCAATTCAATCTGATGCTTCCTCAAAATAAATTAATCATTGCAGGACAAAGAAGTTCCAAGGAAAAATTTGCAATGGCAGTCGGAATCTATGATCTCGCAACAGGGAAAGAAGAAAAAATATTTAATCTGCAAGATCCCGGAAAAGTTTCTATGAGCATCACGACCGTTACTGGAAAACCTCTCATTACCGGAAACAAACTACTGATTCCTACAAGCAAAGCAACGATTTGTCTGGATCTTAACACCGGAAATCAGCTATGGGAAGCAAAAGTAGATGACATCAGTTGGCTGACAGCAGACAAGACTGGAAAAGAAATCTACGCCATCGAGCAAAAACCAAACGGAAACTGCAATATTTTCAAACTGAGCGACAGCGGACAAGTTCTCTGGAAAGAACCACATTCTGTGAAAGGAAAAATCTCCAATTTCCAGATTCTCCCCAACGGATTAGCTGTCGTGAGTGATGTTGACAACAGTGGAAAATCTGGTTTGATGAAATTAGCTTCCGCCGCTTCAGAATCTAGAATTGCTTTCCTGAGTTCCAGCACGGGCGAAGATCTTTGGGAAAAAGCACCAAAAACAAAAGGTTACGTTCAGCATTTTTATGTGATGGATGACGGAATACTGTTCGGAATCCAGGAAGGTGGCATCAACAAAATTTCTTTTGATGGACAAACACTTTTCAGAAAACCATTGAAAACGGGAGAAAACATCCACACAATGGCTCTGGTTCCGAAAGGAATGATTTATATCACCGACGAAGATGCGAATATCATCGATTTGAAAACCGGTGAATCTATCTACGGAAAAGCCATCAATTATAAAAAAGCAAAAGCCGTTTGCAGTACTTATGACAAAACCGGAAAACGATATTTGATAAGCACAGGCGAAGAAATAAAATCAATAGATGAGAATTCTGGTGACATTTCTTCTTTCGCAACATACAAATTTGATGAGAAAGAAGCGCCAACAACTATGAGCGCCAAAGACAGCGGAATCTTCATCGGATCTTCTCAAAATATGATGCATTTTGCACACGATGGCGCTACAAAATATCAGCAATATTTTCGCTCGCCAGGGAAAAGTACAGCGGGAATGATTTTACATGGCGTTTTGGCAGTTGCATCTACAGCGGTTTCTGCAAGCGCATCTTACCAAGCGGGAATGAACCGAAACTCGATTGGGCAGTACACCTCAGAAGGCGAAAGATACAAAGCAATGGGCGATGCGTTTGCTGGTGTTGCATCTGCTTCGTTTGCAGAAATGGCGAGACGTTTCAAAGCGACTTCTGCCACGGAGAACTATCAGTTTATTTTGACCAAATTGAATGAAGGCGCAGGTTTGGCAAAAGTGAACAAGAATACGGGCGAGAAAGAAGAAGAAATTTTATTAAAAGACAAAAAACCGACTTACGAAGTGGACGAATTCTCTGGAACGCTCTATTATCAAGCTAATAACAACACAATCTACAAATATAATCTTATGAAGTAGGTTTATTGTGACCCCTCGCTTTTACTCAAATAAAAAGAGGGGGTTTTGTTTAATTTTAAAATCAGACTATTGGATTTTTTTTATTTCGGAATTATCGTTTTGCTCAGTTTTATCATTTTAATTTTGATAAGAAAAATCT
>JAGNPP010000096.1 GCA_017989575.1 Chryseobacterium sp. | reverse complement strand
GTTGCATTCTGGTGTCGACGGCTTTCACTTCGATGGACGTTTCGTTGTTCCAAAGGTAGTAAGTTCCGGCTTCCAAAACTTGGGTCAATTTACCGTCGATCAACAACAAACCTTTGTATTGATTGGTAATGACAAACTTTCTTACAAATGTTTTCAACTTAATATTCTCCAAAATTGTTTTAGAAATATTTTCCGTGATTTCAACTTTCGTCAAATCAACTTTTTGAAATTCTCTGTTCAAAATTCCTTTCCAGAAAGCGTATTGACCGACATTTAAAACGTCTTTGAAAATTCCGTTTTCGTAAACCAAAACAATTTCGCCATCTTTCACTTCTACGACTTCAATCATTGAAGCTAAATCTTTATTTTTCAACAAAAGATTCAAATCTTCTCCAGTTCTGAACTGATTTTTCATCTCGAAAATCTCTACAGATTTGTTTCCGAAAACCCAGTAATTACCTTCTTTCAAAATCTCGGTTAAGTTTCGGTTTTTGAAAACCAAACCGACCTGATATGCTTTAATTTGTACATTTTTAATCATTATATTTTGTTTTTTAGCGTTATTAAATTGTATTAAAAAGGAAACTCTGAAATTCTCTCATTCAAAAAATGGCGGAAGAAAAGTGGTTTAGAAAAAATCCATTTGTTTTAAAACTTGATATTAAATTTCATTTCTAACTCTTTGATTTTTGGTGTTAAATTTATTAATGCAAAAAGCAGAAAAAAAGTTATTCACTTTAAAATCTCCGTTTAAAAATATCGATTCAACAATCGATTGTTCATCCAGCTAAACTTCGTCTTTCCAAAATCATCTTTTCTTGCAAGCTTCCTCAAATTGTTGATTCAACAACCGAAAAAACTTCAGAGTTTTCCTATTGGAAATGTTTTTATTAATGAGAAAACATTTAAAAACTCCTTCAAAATAGATTTTGAGTCTATTTAAAATGATACTACAAACTTAATTGTAGCGCGTCAACCATTTCGCCATACCAACCGAATTGGCAGTGGGATTCGAACCCACACATCAAAAATTGCTATTACTCTAACCGAACTGAGTTATATTCCCTTAAGGAAATAGAAGGATTCGAACCTTAGACCCATAGCGTTATGGTGAAGTTTTTTGGCAAACTTCTAAACCTTCAAATCAAGCTGAACAGAAATGGATAATGTTTCTCAACAAACCCTTCTGCAATGGCGATATACCGAAACGCTCAACGTGACCTGTCTGATATTTTGACTAAAATCCGTGGTTAAATTTTAGTGTTATTTCTAATTGATAATGCAAAGTAAAAGCGATGGTGCGCAATCATTTTGCGTAGATTGAAATTATTTTAAATATTTAATTA
The DNA here is from genome assembly GCA_017989575.1 of Chryseobacterium sp. GTDB lineage: Bacteria > Bacteroidota > Bacteroidia > Flavobacteriales > Weeksellaceae > Epilithonimonas. Next base: position 7,201 of record JAGNPP010000096.1, on the reverse strand, counting down.
ATTTCTCGGTGCAAATGGCGGAGTCCACTTTTTCCGTTTCATAATTTCCTTGATTTCTTCGTAAGAAACCGGATAAAAATTATGGCAATCAACGCCAACATCGATACTCAAACTTAGTTCATCATCCGGCAAAGTTCCGTGCGAATGGCCGTAGAGTTGCCAAGTTCCGTGATGTGAGCCGTTCCAAGTCCGCATCGCATAATGCAAAAGCGTTATTTTTTGCTTGCCCAGATTTGCATCTTCATCTTCGACATACAACTCGTGATAATCCTTAATCCATTCAAATCTTTCGGGAAACCGAAGTGCTGAATATTCGTGATTGCCTTTTATCAGATGAATTTTGCCATTGAGCTGATTCAGAATCTCCTTAGTGAAATCTGGTTTCCCCAAACTCACATCGCCCAAATGATAGACGGTATCATCTTTACCAATTTTCTCGTTCCATCTCTTGATGAGTTCTTCATTCATTTCATCCATCGACTCAAAAGGCCTTTCGGAAAATTTTATAATATTGGCGTGACCGAAATGATGGTCTGCCGTAAAAAATATATTTGTTTTCATTGTTTTGATTTTAATTAATTTAAAATTTTATTAAATATTAATGGAATTTCCGCGAACTAATTCCATTAAACTTGATGAAGAAAAACTAAGTCTGTCTGTATTTTTTGTTTTAAATAAAGAACTTCTGCGCTGGACAGACTTATGTTTTTTCTTCGGAACTCATCTCATTTGAGTTATTTGAGTTAGCGAATTCACTAACAGAAGAGATCTGGTTGCTAACCATAAAAAAGCACCTCTTTTTGGGAGGCGCTCGATATATTTTGACGTGTCAGTTCATTAGCTGACCCATTGATATAAGCACCTTTTCTCCACATTTCCATTCGCAAAAAGACATTCGCATCCTTTCGGATTTTGTCCGTGTAGTCTTGAAAACTGATCAGATATATGTTGTGAATATTTCATTTTATTACTCTTGTTTTAATAATGTTTTTGTTGAATCTTAAAAACCAGTTGCTTTTAATTTTCAGTTGCAAAGTAAATATGATTTTTTTTAACTCGCAAATTTATTTATTCTTTAAACTATTGATAATTAGCGCTTTATGATTAAATTTTAGAACATAGAATTCCTGTCCGTAATATTTTACAGATATCAATTCTACCTAAATGACTGTCTCTCATTGGTTTATCAATCACTCTTATTTATCGTATTAAATGTTCATTTTGCATTAAATAATTTTCAATAATCTGTTTATTTTATTTCATTCTAAATAATTTCACCTTTAAAAACACAAAAAACGCCCCGAATGTCGAGGCGTTTTGCAGTATTTTGATTAAATCTTTACGAGTTTACAGTAAAAAATTTCCAAAGTGTGTACAGTTTGCCTCCTTGCTTTCCATCCACTCATAGCCAAATAGCCCCTTTACTGAAGGGCTATCGCATAGATTTAGGGCGATATGTACTCTTTATATTGTCATTTTTTTACTGGGGCAAAGATAAATTTTTAAAATTAATCACAAAAAAAACGTCAACAAAATTGTTGACGTTTGTGACTTCGAAGGGATTCGAACCCCCAACCCTCGGAGCCGAAATCCGATATTCTATCCAGTTGAACTACGAAGCCGGTTTTATAAATGATTATCGATAAGTGATCATTTATCGATAATCATATTTAGAACGTTATCTTCACGCCTCCCAAAACCTGTGCACCCAAAACTTTGTAGCCCACGTAATTTTGATATTCGGCGCCAAGAAGATTATTTCCGAGTGCGAAAATACTGAAATTTTTGTGAAATTTGTACTCTGCTGACAAATTTAAATCTGCATAACCGCCAACTTTCTCATTTTGATTTTCTTGCATCGAAAATGAAGGGAAAGTTGTAACTACAGAATGAGAATTTGAAGTTCTATCGGTTACGAAATATCCTTTAAAACCAAGTGCCAGTTTTTTCTCCAGCATTGTATATTTTGCACCAAGATTTAATTGAACCAAAGGCTTGTAATAAACTTCTTCCAGATTATCCAATTTGTATTTCATAAAATGCAAACCTGCATCAACAGTCAGATTTTCCATCGGGAACGCTTGCAAATCACCTTTGATCTCCATCAAAGTTCCATTGTCATAGATTGAACTGAACGTGTTTGCAAAATCAAATCCTGGTCTGTCTGCAGCAATCGAATTATTAAACAAACCATTATTCACAAAAAACTGAGCATTATTCACTTTGCTGAAGCCAGCGTTCACATCGTATTTGAACATTTGGTTGATATCACCTTTCAAACCGAAATAGAAATGGTATTTATTTTCAGTTGGAGTCAAAAGCAAATCGGAGATCAGAAATGGATTTTCTTCCAACAGATTTCCGTAAGTATTCAGCTTCAAACCGCCATCTATTCCTCCATAGAATTTGAATTCATCTGCGGCGGCAACCAAAACTTCCGCTCTTGGAAACCAATAGAATTTGCTTCCTTTATTTTCTCCCGTAAAATCAGATAATTTTGAATTAAGAGAACTAAAACCCGACCCGATCAACAAATAAGATTCGCCTTTGTAGAAAGTCACTTTTGGCGATAATGTGAAGTTCAGTTGATTAGAATTGTTTTGATTTAATAATTCAAATTTAGAATTAACTGTTTCCAAATCGATGCCTAAATCGCCGTTTGCTGTGATTTCATTGCTAATTTCAAAATCGTGTTTTGATAAATTAAGTTCCACATTCGCATAACTTTCTTTCGCATCAAAATGGTCACTTAAGAAATATGATCTCACTTTCACATTGTTCAAAATCTCATTGGAATAATGGTCATAAGAAGCATTCACACTGAATTTATTGACTTTTTGCTGTAGATCCAGATCAGAGTTTTCAGGTGTAAAAGCATAAATTCCGTAGTAATTATAATTATTAAAACCATAATTCGCATCCAGATTGAACTTGCCTTTTTCCGCATAGATGTTCGCAAAAGCGCCAATCTTTGCCTGACTGCTTTTGGAATCCCAATCGTAATCTTTCTCCAGTCCAGTCGTCGATAGATAATGAACGTCCGCTCCTACTTCCACATTGTCCTGCACTTTTCCCGAGATATTCGCATCTGCCAAGAACTTCCCGTAATTTCCATAACCCAATCTGAAATAGTTGGACTGAAAATCATTGTTGAATTTAGGTGAAATATCTTCGCCTTGGATCTCGGTCGTTTTGAAGTCAGAAACTGGCGGAACATTCACAATATCATATTTCAGATTGAGAGAATCTTCCTTCTTTTTGTTTTCCGGCGGATAATTTTTCTCCTGAATCACAGACGTTTTTTTCTTCTCGATCTTCTTGACTTCAGGTTCACGTTTTCTGTTCAGGATCAGTTGCTCTTCTTTGATCTGAGCTCCGATTTCCGAAATTCCAAAAGTTCCTAAAAATGCCAGAACGGCGATATATTTCAGTTTGTTCATTTTTTTATATTTAATGATTAAAAAATTAAAACATTAGCAGTAGTAATTTTTGAATCTTTTAATCATTTAATTTTTTAATTCTATTTTACTTCTTGATCTGCGCTTTCACTTCCTTCGCTTCCGCCACAACTTCTGGGAAGTCACCGTAATTATTGATGATCTCGTCCAAAGTGTAACTCGCTTGGTAATTGTCCTTCAAAGCCAAATAATTTTTTGCCATAATGACCAAAGCTTTTGCGCCCCAATATTCTTCGGAAGCGTAATTGTTTGCCAATTTGAAAATCGTTTCGTTCGACGATTTGAAGGCTTTTCCTTTGTTTTGATAGAAGGCTTTTGCATAAAGAGCTTCTGCTGCAACTTCCGTATTAGAAGATTTTTCTAAAGCTGTGTAAGCTGATTGCGCATCTTTATCTTTCGATTGTTGCATCATACTTCTTGCTTTGATCACTTTCGCTTGTTCCAATGTTGCTGCAGAGTTTTTCGAATTCGAGATCACGGCATTGGCGAATTTTTCAGCTTCGGCAAAGTTCTTTTCGTCCGCATAGATTTTCATTAATTCAATCGAAGCGAAGTTTTTGATATTGACGTTTGTTGAGTTGGCAACTTGTTCCAGATATTTTTTCGCATCCGCAATTTTGTCCTGCGAAATGTAGATTTGAGCCAACCGAACCTGCGCATCTTGCTGATAATCATTTTGGAAATCGGCAACATTTTGCAACGGCAACATCGCTTTGTCAATTTGTTTTAATTGATAATAACTTTCGCCCAACTCATATTGAGACTTGAAAAGATTGTCGCCGCTCGGACTTTGATCCAGATATTTCTCGTAATAGGAAACAGCTTTAGCATAATCTTTCTTAGCAAAACTTTCCTGCGCCAGATTGAAATTGATCTCATTGATCTCTGAAGTGTCAACTTTCACATTCAAGGTTTTAGCAAATTGTTCGTAACCGGCAACGTCGCCTTTCTTCACAAAAGCAGGTTTGGAAGCCAAAACGATTTTCTCTGCAAACGCTGTATTTTTATATTGATTTGCCAAAAGTTGGAACTCAGCAATCGCTTTATCTGTCTGATCTTGGTCGATGTAATTCTGAGCTCTGTAAATCTGGGAATTCGCTACAAGATCTTTGTCCGGACTTGATTGGATTACTTTATCAAAATAAGAATTTGAATTATTAAAATCGTCATTCTGCGCGTAAGCAGTTCCGATTTCGTAGTTCGCATCATCCACATATTCAGAGTTTGGATATTTTGAGATCAAGGTTTTCAATTCCGCAATTTTCGCAACCGTATCTCCTTTGAAACCTAAAGCCAAAGATTTTTGATACAAAGTATAATCGCTGACATTTTCGGTTTTGTTATAAATCTCTAAAGCTTCATTCAACTGATTGTTAGCATAATAAGTATCAGCCAAGCGCAATTCCGCATCTGCCTTGAATTCCTGTTTCGGGAATCTCAAATATTCCTTGAAATATTCCTGAGCCGAAGCAAAATCCTTAGCCTTGAAATAAGCGTACCCTAAGTCGTAATCCAATTGCTCACGCTCTGGAAAGCCTTCTGCCGTTTCGTTTTCGAGTTTTGTGTAAGTTGCGATCGCTGATTTGTAGTCACCTTTTTGATAGTAGGTTTGACCCAACCAATATTGCGCTTTCTTATAAAATTCCTTGTTTAAATTAGATTGAAGACTTTGTTTGAAATATTTTTCAGCAACATCAAAATTCCCTTTGTTGAATTCCTCAGAACCCAAAAGATAGGAAACCTCCTGCTCTATTTTTTTGGTCTCATTCGTTTTCTGGTCAAGCTTTCCGAGTGCTTCCAAAGTCGCTTTGTAATCTCCGGAATAGAGATAAGATTTAACCAAAAGCGACCTCATTTCCTGAGTTTTTGAACCGCTCGGATATTTATCAATATATCTTTGGATCACTTTTGATGAATTCTCAAACGGATTTCCCAGCTCGTAACTCAATTTCGCATATTGTTCCAAAGCCAATTGTTGAACTTTCGGGTCATAATTCATTTGTGATGAATTTCGATAGGCCGACAAAGCTTCCTGTTTTTTTCCCGTTTCCAAATACGCATTTCCCAACTGGTAATAAGCGTTTTGCGCCAACGGTGAGTTGCTGTTGATCAATTGGTTATAATATCCAACTGCTTCATCATTCTTCTTTAATTGAGCTGAAACAAATCCCATCTCATAAAGGTCAGATTCTGAAGGCGTTTGTTCCTTATCCAAAAACAATTTCAAATGAGGATAAGCCGATTGATAATCACCTTTCATAAAATAACTTTCACCAACTATCTTATGGATTTCCGTATCGTAACTTGTTGATTTTCCATTATTAAGAAGTTCATTTCCTTCTGAAATCGCCAAGTCATAATTCTTCTGATTGTAGTACATCTGAACATAATAAGGCTTCACAAGATGTGCATATTCCTCATTATTTTTAATCTGGTCAAAATAGATGAAGGCATTATCATTCTGTTTGTCAGCGTAATATAGATGTCCCAACATATAAGAAATCGCAGGTTTGCTGGTCTCGTCCGCAGATTTGAAAGATTCTTCCAAAGCCTCGATTGCGCCAGCAGAATCTCCAGTCATAAACTTGGCGTAACCCAACTTCATAATATGTTGCGTATTTTCCTCCTTGCTCAACTGGTACTGATTGACCTTCTGCAAAGTTTCCAACGCTTTCTCGAAATCTTTTTTGGACAAATAGTAATCCGCCAAAGGTCCATTGGCCTGCGCAAAATAAGCCGAATTCGGATATTCCTTCATAACAGCGTTCAAGCCTTCTTCCGCATATTGTTGCTGAAGGATCACGCCGATCACATTGCTGAAAAACGATGAAGCTTCCTTTCTAGAATTGCTGAGATTCTTATTATAAAAATATTGTTTGGAATATTCGTATTGCGAAGCGTTGTAGATCTTGGTCTGATAGAGATTATCTGCCAAACCGAAATGATAATCTTCGTTTTTTGTAAAATATTGAGATTGTTGCGCCTCGGAAATCCCGTAAAGAGATAACATCGAAGCGATTATTATTTTTTTTGAATTCATATAGATTTTCAAAATTAATGTCATTCTGAGTTTGTCGAAGAACGGCTTCAACAAAGTTTATTCCTTTTCAACGAAAATAGGGAAAAGATATTATTTAAGGGCAGTTTATTGGGAATTAATTATAATAAATGACGGTTTGAAATACAATCTCGAGTTTTGTCATTCTGAAAGAATCTCAGCGGTTTAGATTCTTTCAGAATGACAATATTGTGTTTTTAAATTTCAATTGCAGAATTGATTAAATCAGCAAATTCTGCTTTCACATTGTTCGGGGAAATGATTTTCATTCTTCCGATATGTGTAAGAAGCTCTTGGTAGAAATCGTAGGTTGGAGCGAGTGTCAACTCGATTCTGTACTCTGAATTGTTGTCGATGAGAACTTTTTGGGAATGATGAAATGGCAGAGATTTCACGAATTTGCCTTGTTCATAATCGAAAGAAAGGACAATTGTTTCAGGTTTTTTGCCTAAAGTCGAGATGATTCCAAAAGAGTTTTTGAACAAAGCATCAATGTCTGTTTCTTGTTTTTTAAAAGTTTTGCTAGGAATTTGGAGTTCAGAAATTCTGTCGAGACCGAAAGTCTTGAGGAAGAAATCTTTCCCGTCAACTTCGTTTGCCAAAAGATACCATCGGTTTTTGAATTCTTTCAAAGCGTAAGGTTCTACTACTCTTTTTGTCGTAACACCTTCCCAATGTTCTGTGT
>JAGNPP010000347.1 GCA_017989575.1 Chryseobacterium sp. | reverse complement strand
CATTAAGACCTTTAGCTTTTACAAAAGTTGGACAAGGCTTTATTGTGCAAGCTAAATATGATAACGCTCCTTTGCTTTTCAATAACAATATCCGATCTTCCAATACATCAGACTCTATATTTTTTAATAAGAATCAATCGAACAAATCTGAAGATGGAGAAGAAGAAGAAGAAGAGCCAGAAACTTTGAATAGATATTGGCTAAAATTAGTATCGCCTCAAAATGTTGGCAACACAATCTTAGTTGCCTACAACGACAACGCAACCAATGATTATGATCCAGATTACGACGCAGACCTTCTAAGTGTTGGAAATGATTCTTTTTTCTCAAACGTTGGTGCTCACAGACTGCAAATACAAGCTAGAGCAAATCCTTTTGGCACCAATGACATTGTAGATCTTGGAATTAAAAGCTCAACAGCCGGAAACCATGTGATAGCAATTGACGGAAAAGACGGTATTTTCTCACAAGATGCTAGCCAAGCTATTTATTTACAAGATAATTTTAACGGGAATATTCACAATTTGCAAGATGGGCATTATACATTCTTCACAGATGCCATCGAAGACAATAGCCGTTTCAAAATTATCTATCAAAACTCTGTTTTAGGAACGGATAACATTACAAAGGATCAGCTCATCATTGCAAAAAATAGTTTAGGATTGGTAATTAGAGATTCTCAAAACATTAATAAAGTTGAGATTTATGATGCTGCTGGAAAACTTGTTTTATCAAAAGGTTACAACGCTGAGAATGTTAATATCAACACAACTTCATTTGCTAAAGGATTTTACATTGTGAAAGTGATTCAAAAAACTGGAATCAAAACTAAAAAAGTTATCCTTTAAAAATTATTGTTTTTGAAAAAATCCATCTTGCTTCTGTCGGATGGATTTTTCATCATAAAAAAGCACATCATTGATCTGCATCATTTAACTGTAATCATTTTTCTAAAAAAAGTTTATCTTAGACGCCAAAGAAAAAAATAATGGATTTAGAATTCAATAAACGAGAGGACATCAATAAACTGAAACTTTCTGAGATCAAAAAAACCTTAACAAAAATCAAATTGGGAGGCGGTGAAAAAGCGCTTCAAAAACAACGAGATCAAGGAAAAATGACTGCCAGAGAAAGATTGGATTATCTTTTCGATAAAAATTCGGAATCTATAGAAGTTGGTGCATTTGCAGGCTATGAGATGTACGAAAAAGAAGGCGGCTGTCCTGCAGGCGGCGTGATTGTGAAAATGGGATATGTCTCAGGAAAGCAGTGTATCGTTGTAGCAAATGACGCAACCGTAAAAGCTGGAGCTTGGTTTCCTATCACAGGAAAGAAGAATCTGAGAGCTCAGGAAATTGCAATGGAAAATCGCTTGCCTATCATTTATTTGGTAGATTCTGCTGGCGTTTACCTTCCAATGCAAGACGAAATTTTTCCAGACAAAGAAATGTTTGGAAGGATTTTCCGAAACAATGCAAAGATGAGTTCTTCCGGCATTATTCAAATTTCTGCGATTATGGGAAGCTGCGTTGCAGGAGGAGCTTACCTCCCGATTATGAGTGACGAAGCGATGATTGTAGATAAAACAGGAAGCATTTTTCTGGCTGGAAGTTATCTTGTAAAAGCAGCAATTGGCGAATCTATTGACAATGAAGCTCTGGGCGGCGCAACAATGCACAGCTCTATCTCAGGCGTTGTAGATTACAAAGCTAAAGATGACAAAAACGCTTTGGATAGAATCAAAAACATTATGAAATCCATTGGTGATTACGAAAAAGCTGGATTTGACAGGATAGAAAGTTTTCCGCCAAAAGAGAATCCAGACAACATTTTTGGAATCATGCCAGCTGTAAGATCCGAGCAATATGATACTTTTGAAATCATCAAATGTCTGGTTGATAATTCTGAATACGAGGAATATAAACCAGATTACGGAAAAAGTATCATCTGCTGTACTGCACGAGTTGACGGCTGGAGTGTAGGAATTGTGGCCAATCAAAGAAAATTGGTCAAAAGCGGAAAAGGCGAAATGCAGTTCGGAGGCGTGATATATTCAGATTCTGCGGATAAAGCAACAAGATTTATCGCCAATTGTAATCAGAGAAAAATCCCTTTGGTTTTCCTTCAGGATGTGACCGGATTTATGGTTGGATCCAAGTCGGAGCAAGGTGGAATCATCAAAGACGGTGCAAAGATGGTAAATGCAGTTTCCAACTCAGTTGTTCCAAAATTCACCGTCATTACAGGAAATTCTTATGGCGCAGGAAACTACGCTATGTGCGGAAAAGCATATGACCCAAGATTGATTGTCGCATGGCCGTGGGCAGAATTAGCCGTTATGGGCGGATCTCAAGCAGGAAATGTTTTGCTTCAAATCCAAGAATCATCGCTCAAAAAGCAAGGAAAAGAAATTTCTGAAGAGGAAAGAAAAGAAATTCTCGACAAAATCTTAAAAGATTACAACAGACAACTCCAACCAACTTACGCTGCAGCAAGACTTTGGACGGACGCAATTATTAACCCTATCGATACAAGAAAATGGATAAGTATGGGAATAGAAGCTGCAAATCATTCCCCAATTAAAGAAAAATTCAACCTCGGAGTTATTCAGGTATAAAATTTGCTTAAAATAAATTAGAAACTAAAAACACAAAAAGATGAAAAATTTATTATTACTGGCTGCCGGTTTTCTGGCTAGCTCAACTTATGCGCAATGTACTATTGCGGGAAATGACAATATCAAACCCAATGAAACAACATCCCTAACTGTGGATGCGAAAGCACAATGCGATGAGTGCTACTCGTGGAAATCTTCTGATCCTAAAATTAA
>JAGNPP010000095.1 GCA_017989575.1 Chryseobacterium sp. | reverse complement strand
GAAAGTTCCTGCTGGCTGGCTGATTGAACAATGTGGCTGGAAAGGGAAACAAATCGGAAATGTAGCTTCGCACAAATTGCAGGCTTTGGTCATCATCAATGCAACTGGAAATGCGACTGGAAAAGAGATTTTCGATTTCTCGACAATGATTATTGATTCCGTAAAAGAAAAATATGGGATTGAATTGGAACGAGAAGTGAATATAATTTAAAGTGAAAAAATGGGAGAATTATCTGAAAAAGAATTTGAAAAATTAATCCAGAAGCATATAGACAAAGTTAATTTCGTCAAAGTCAGTCTCTTTGATGATTCTTCAATATTTGGATTTATTGTAAAATATTCTGATGAATTTTTAATGATTGAAGAAGCTGGTGACTTTTCATTGGATGGAATCAAGATTATTCCCTACGAAACTGTAAGAAGTATTCGACACAATAAATTTGACAAAGCAAAAAAGACGATCTACAATGAAGAAAATCTCATAAAACTGAATCATAAAATCATAGACAAAACTGCTTTAAACGATTTTGAATCACTTTTCAAATCGATTAAAAAACAGGATTTCCACTGTATTGTAGAGAGCAAAAAAAAGAAGAAAGATGTATTTTCGATTGGTGAAATTTTAGAGGTGAATGACAAATCTGTGACGATTCAAAATTACAGCGCAACTGGGAAAATCTATAAAAAACCAGATGTCATTTCTTTTAAAAACATCGAATTGATTAACTTTAATGATAATTATTCTAAGACTTTTAGAAAATATTTAAAATAACAAAAATGAAAGTAGATATTTGGAGCGACACACGTTGTCCGTTTTGTTTCATCGGAAAAAGAAATTTTGAAAAAGCGCTTCAAGAATTTTCTCAGAATGATAAAATCGAAGTCAATTGGCATTCGTTCCAACTCGACCCGAATATGAAAACCGATTTGACCAAAAATCATTACGAATATCTGTCTGAAGTGAAAGGTTTTCCGATGGCTCAAATTATGCAGATGCACGAAAATCTGATTCAATCTGGAAAAAATGCTGGCATCGATTTTAATTTTGATGACGTGAAGGTTTCTAATTCTTTCAAAAGTCAAATGCTGGTTCAACTCGCAAAAGAAAAAGGAAAAGCGACTGAAATGGAAGAACTTCTTTTTGAGGCTTATTTCAAATCGGGAAAAGATATTGATGACGTTGAAGTGCTTTCAGAAATTGGAAATAAAATCGGATTTTCTAATGAAGAAATCCAAAACGCAGTAAATTTTGAACAATTGTCAGACCTTGTAAACAATGACATTTCAGAAGCGTCAAATCTTGGAATTCGAGGCGTTCCGTTTTTTGTATTCAATCAAAAATACGCCATTTCGGGAGCTCAACCAACGCATTTATTTTCGGAGGTTTTGGAAAAAAGTTGGTCAGAGTTTTCTGAATCTAATTCAGAATTAAAGATTATTGAAGAAGGTGATTCTTGTGATGTTGATGGGAATTGTTAATCAATAAAACAGAAACACAAATATGAAAATAGCAGTTCTCGGCGCAGGAAATATGGGTTTATCATTTTCAAAATCATTCTTGAAATATGAATTGATAAAACCACAAAATCTCCACCTCATCACCAGAAATGAAAACAAAAAAATCAAAATAAAAGAATCTTTTCCAGATTCAGAAATCTCGACGTTTGACGAAATCAAAAATCTGGAAGCTGATTTAATAATCATCGCTGTGAAGCCTCAGGATTTCACTTTCGTTGCGGAAAATTTGTCTTTCAAAATTTCAGAAAAATCTTTGGTTTTATCGATAATGGCGGGAATTTCCATCGAAAAAATTCAGAAACTTTTGAATCATAAATTCGTGGTTCGAGCAATGCCCAATTCCCCTACTCTTTTGGGAATGGGAATCACGGGTTACACGGCTGCAGACGGAATTTCTTTCTCAGAATTAATGAACGTCGAAAGATTATTAAATTCTACCGGACGTTCAGTTTATTTGGAAGACGAGAGCCTTTTGGACGGCGTAACGGCACTTTCCGGAAGTGGACCAGCGTATTTCTATTACATCATCGATGCGATGATAAAAGCAGGAACAGAAATGGGAATCGATGAAAATCTTTCGAAACTTTTCGTAAAACAGACAATGTTGGGCGCGTATCACCTCATCAATAATTCTGATAAATCTTTGGAAGAATTAATCAAAGACGTCGCATCTAAAGGCGGAACTACGGAAGCTGCCCTGAAAACTTTTGATGAAAACGAATTAAAATCAATCCTAAAAAAAGGAATCTTGGCTGCGGAAAATCGTGCTAAGGAATTGAACAAATAATTGTTGTTGGTTGTCAGTTGTTGGTTGTCAGTTGTTGGTTGATAGATTATTAAACTTAAAAAATTTGTAAACCCAAAATCCTATTAAAACACCAATTGTATTCAAAATAATATCATCAATATCGAACACGCCGAGTCTTGTGAAATATTGAAGGCTTTCTATGATGATGATCGCTGAGAGAAAGTTGATGATTAATGTTTTGAAATCGTTGAGTTTCGGAAAGATAATTCCAAGAAATCCAAAAGGTGTGAACATTATGATATTTCCGAAAACATTAATGATAATCGTTTTCCAATCCACCGTTTTCATCACAAAATCAGCAGTCGAAATCATCGGAAGCAATCTTACTATATTAAAATCATATTGAGTTCTCTCAAATCCAAAAAACATCAGATACAAAAGAAAAATCGTGTAAAACGGAATTAAAATCCTGTAACTATTTCTAAATATTTTATGGAATTTTTCTGTCATAAAATCAATTCATTGTAAAAAAGCGGTACAAATATAGCTTGATAATCTGTATTAATTTTCTTATATTCGTTAGAGTTAACATTCACAGATGAATTACGATTTAGAGAAGGAAAACAAGGAAATCCTTGCAAGATACAAAGACCTCATTACCAACACTTACCGCACGCTAGATGAGGAGCATAACAAGCTGATCCGAAAGGCTTTCGATATCGCTTTGGATGCGCACAAAGATCAACGCAGAAAAACCGGCGAACCCTACATCTATCATCCGATAGAAGTCGCAAAAATCGTAGCCAATGAAGTCGGTTTAGGAGCAACAAGTATTGCCTGCGCTCTACTCCACGACGTGATCGAGGATTCTGAATACACTTACGATGATCTCAAAAAAATCTTCGGTGAAACGATTGCCGACATCGTGAATGGCTTGACAAAAATCTCTGTGATGAACCAGCAGAATATCTCGGTTCAGTCAGAGAATTACAGAAAATTACTTCTCACACTTTCAGAGGATTTTCGGGTGATTCTTATCAAGATTGCGGACAGACTGCATAATATGCGGACGCTGGAAAGCATGCATCCCATCAAACAGAAAAAAATTGCGGCGGAAACGGCTTACATCTACGCACCTTTGGCTCACAGATTTGGACTTTATTCCATCAAATCGGAACTGGAAGATTTGTCTTTAAAATACAATAATCCAGAAGTTTACAACGACATTCTGGACAAATTGGAAACAGCAAAAGAAGGTCGAGAAAAATATGTACAAGAATTTTCCAAAGAAGTTTCTGAACAGCTGAAAGAGGAAAATCTGAACTTCACCATCAAAGGACGTGCAAAAGCCATTTCCTCGATTTATCGTAAAATGCAAAAGCAGAATGTGACTTTTGAGGAAGTTTATGACAATTACGCCATTCGAATTATATATAAATCCGATCCTCGAAATGAAAAATTCCTGGCTTGGAAAATCTATTCTATCGTTACAGATCTCTACCACAGCAATCCTGCCCGAATGCGCGACTGGATTTCGCAACCGAGATCTACAGGCTACGAAAGTCTCCATCTCACTGTGATGGGACCAGACAAAAAATGGATCGAAGTGCAAATCCGTTCCGAAAGAATGAACGAAATTGCCGAAAAAGGAGTCGCCGCGCATTACAAATACAAAGAAGGCTACCGAAAAAATACGGACGATCAACGATTTGAAAATTGGGTTTCAGAGATTCGCGATGTTTTGGAACAACAGCAAAACCTTTCTACATCGGAACTTCTTGATAACATTAAACTAAATCTCTATTCAAAAGAAGTTTTCGTTTTTACGCCAAAAGGTGAAATTAAAATTCTGCCAACTGGCGCTACAGCTTTGGATTTTGCATTTTCTGTGCACTCAGATTTGGGAATGAAATGTCTGGGCGCAAAGATCAACGGAAAATTGGTTCCAATTAGTTACGTGCTTCAAAACGGAGATCAAATTGATATTCTGTCTTCTCAGAATCAAAAACCAAAAGCAGATTGGTTGGAATTTGTAGTGACTTCCAAAGCTAAATCTAAGATTAAGAACATCCTTAATTCTGAAAAAAATCAAAATACAGCGGAAGGAAAAGAAATTCTGCAAAGAAAAATGCGCCACGCCAAACTGAACTACAGCGAGGAAGAAGTGAATGCCATTCAGAAATTTCTTAATCTAAAAACCTCTCAGGATTTGTTTCTCGGATTCCAAAATGGAACTTTTGACATTGGCGATATCAAACGCTATGCAGACGGAAAAAGCATTCTGAGCAACCTTTTCCAGCGTTTCAGAAAGACTTCGAACAAGGAGCAATTTGTAGAAAAAGTAGATTCTAACCTAGATATGATTGTCTTTGGGAAAGATGAGGAAAAACTGAATTATTCTTTCGCAAAATGCTGTACGGTGATTCCAGGTGATAAGATTTTTGGGTTCATCACTATTTCCGACGGCATCAAAGTTCACAGTGAAAATTGCCCAAATGCCATCAACCTGAGAGCCAACTATGATTACAGAGTTTTGCAAGCCAAATGGGTGAATGCGGAAAGCTTCAAAAATAGAATTAAAATTGAGATCGAAGGTCTGGACAGAATGGGAATGATTAATGACATTACCGCCGTCATCAGTGGATCTATGAATATGGATATGAAAAGTATGAGCATCGCTTCCAACGATGGAATTTTCACCGGAAACATCAATCTGGAAGTGAAGAATAAAAGCCAATTGGAAGAGACATTTAAAAAACTGAAAAGCATCAATGGTGTTTCTAAAGTGAAGCGACTCGGATGATTTTAACTAAGTATTTTCAACAATTTTTTCACAACAGCAAAAGCTCCGGAATTGTTCTGATAGTTTGCGTTTTGATTTCTTTGCTGGTAGCAAACAGCTCATTATCCGCAGATTTTCAAAGCTTGTTAGATTCAAAATTGGGGACAGACATTTTCCATTTGAATTATTCGGTTTCTGTTTGGATTAATGATGGATTGATGGCGATTTTCTTCCTTTTGGTTGGTTTGGAAATCAAGCGGGAACTTTTGGAAGGCGAACTTTCGGACATCAAAAAAGCCAGTCTTCCGATCTTTGGCGCCGTTGGCGGAATGTTGATTCCTGCGCTGATTTATTTGGCCTTCAATTACAATTCCGAATACAAAAACGGTTGGGCAATCCCGATGGCAACAGACATTGCATTTTCTTTGGCAATTATTTCTTTGCTCGGAAAAAGCGTTCCGGCTTCACTCAAAATATTTCTAAGTGCGTTGGCAATTGTCGATGATTTGGGAGCAATTCTCGTGATTGCATTGTTTTACACAGCTCAAATTGACTGGCTGTCTTTGGGAATCTGTGGAGTAATTTTAGGTTTATTAATCATTTTAAATAAATCAGGAACTAAAAACTTAATATTTTATCTGATTCCGGGTTTATTTCTTTGGTATTTTATGCACCATTCTGGGATTCACGCGACGATTGCCGGTGTTATTCTAGCTTTTACAATTCCAACAAACATTTCCGAAACAGAGCCTTCGCCATTGGAAAAATTGGAACAGAAACTTCATATTCCCGTTAGTTTTATAATAATGCCATTATTTGCTTTAGCTAATACAAATATTACTTTTCAGAAAGAGATTTTTGAAGGTTTTATCAATCCTTTGAGTTTGGGAATCATCGGTGGATTACTGGTTGGAAAAGTTTTGGGAATCAACATATTTTCATTTTTGGCAATCCGATTAAGATGGGCAGAACTGCCAACTTTCTCCGCTTGGAAAGATATGTTGGGCGTCGGATTTCTTGCGGGTATTGGATTTACAATGTCGATTTTTGTGTCGCTCCTAGCCTTTCCAGATGAAGTTGAAACTCAGAATATTTCCAAAATCAGTATTTTGATAGCATCTGTTTTGTCTGGACTTGTTGGATTTTTGATTTTAAAATTTAATAAAAAAGCCTTTCAATAATCTATCGAAAGGCTTAAGTATTAGTCTCTTTTAGAAGCATTTTTCTTTTCTCTTTTGGCTTCTTTTTTTTCCTTTGCTGTTTTCAGCGGTTCTTTTTTTGCTGCTTTTTTCGCATCTTGCCCTTTTGCCATTGTCTTAATTTTTTGTAATTCGTTTTATAAATATAATTAATTATTCAGTTCAAAACTTGATAATATTAATAAAAATAAATTAAAACTAAGAATACATCTCTTCTCTGATGAGTTTTTCCAGTTTCACTTTTTTGATTGCGAGATTGAGTTCATTTCCCATCAAGACAAGAAACACATTCACATTCACCCAAACCATCACCAAAATAATGGAGCCGATGGAACCATAAAGCACGTTGTATCTGGCAATATTCGCAACGTAAATAGCGAAGAAGTAAGTGAGTAAAACAAACAAAATCGTGGTAAGAATAGCGCCAGGAAAAGCTTCCCGAATTCTTGTAATCTTGATGCAACCAACCCAATAAAACAGCGATAGCAATACAAAATAAAAAAGTGGAAAGGATACAAAACTGATAATCTTAGTCAGGTTTTTTGTGAACCAAGTGATGTCGTAAGTCGGTGTATAAAGCTTCAAAACCACCTCGCTATAGTATATTCCGAAAATCGAAAGACACACCAGACTCAGGAAACAAATGGTGACGAGCATCGCCAAAAGATATTCTTTCACAAAAGTTCTTTGCAATTCTGTATTTCTATTAAATCCATTAATCAAGGTAAAGCACCCATTGGTTGCGAAAACGAATGACAGCAATATGGTTAAATTACTTATAGACTTCATATTCGGAATAATACTCTCCTGAATGTACGTCGTGACATCGCTCTGCATATGAGACGGGAAAACCCTTGGCATCAAAACTTCGAAGATGTAAAACTGCAGTTTGTCGTAATGTGGCATAAACGGCAAGACGGACAAAAAGAACAAAATCATCGGAAAAAGGCTGAGAAAAAAATTCCAGGAAATACTGGCAGCCTGTCTTCCCAATGGATTTTTGAAAATCGCATCGGAGTAGATCGTAAACATTTTCCAGAGAGAAATCCCGAGAACCGGAATATGAATATCATCGAAAAAGTTTTTGATTTTGAGGAAAAAACGCTGTAATTTTTTTGCCATTCAGTTATCTTTGCAGCACAAATATACTAAATGCGTATTAATTTGATTTGTATCGGAAAAACCGACGATAAGGAAATCATCTCTCTTATCAAATATTATCTTCCCAGAATCCCAAAACACTGGAACTTTGAGCTCCTCGAAATTCCGGACGTGAAGAACGCCAAAAACCTGAGTCCAGAACAACTGAAAAAAGAGGAAGCCAAATTATTCCAAAATCAAATCGAGTCTTCTGACCTTATCATTCTTTTGGACGAAAAAGGAAAACAATTTACCAGCCGGGAATTCTCAGAAAAAATTGATTTTTGGATGGGAAGTTCTGTGAAGAAAGTCAATATTCTGATTGGCGGCGCGTATGGTTTTTCAGACGAAATCTACCAGCGTGCAAACGAGAAAATCTCACTTTCCAAAATGACTTTCACACACCAAATGATCCGGTTATTTTTTGTAGAACAGATTTACAGAGCCGCAACCATTTTGCAGGGGAAACCTTATCATAATGATTAGGTTGTAGGTTTTAGGAATTGGATATTAGTTGATTCTTATAGATGACTTTCTTCGTCAATTCTGCCAAGAAGCCTCCGAGTAGAAAACCAACGAGCGCGCCAAATACAACATCAAAAGGAAAATGAACGCCCAGATAAATCCGGCTGTACGACACAAGGCTCGCCCAAACAAAAACAATAATTGACAAGTATTTGTACTTCTTTCCTAACAAAATAGAAACAAAAGTGGCGACAAAAAAGGAACTAGAAGCGTGCGCCGAATAAAATCCGAAATTACCGCCACAGATTACCATTCGCATTTTTTCCATCAGCAACTCATCGTGGCAAGGCCGAAAACGCTGTATCCCGTGCTTGAAAATACTCGCCAACTGATCCGAAATCGTAACACCAATAGCGATGAAAACAAGAATGAAAAAGAATTTGCGAAGCGGAAAACTTTTGTAAAATAAGTAAAGTAGAATAACGTAAAACGGAATCCAAAACCATTTCCCAGTCACAGTGAGCCAAAAAGGATCAAAGGCAGAATCGCCCAATCCATTGAGAAACAATAACAACTGATGATCTTTTTCTATAAGTCCGTTCATACGCTATCTGCTTACAGGACCTTCGTGAGAATCATCTTCGGAAAGATTTTGCTTAGGAATTTCTTCGTTGACGAAAGTTTTGGTACCATCATCTGCCAATGGATTGAAATCTTGAGCCGAT
>JAGNPP010000346.1 GCA_017989575.1 Chryseobacterium sp. | reverse complement strand
GAGAATATATGGAAAGCATTTCCGTCAAGAAAAGCAACATCAAATTCATTTTTGTGAAGGACGATATGTCGCACATTTTCAGAATCAACGAAGCTTTGTCCAACAACGAACTCATTTGTTTCACAGGTGACAGATATTTCGAAGGCTCCAAATTTATGGAAGCTGACTTGCTCGGAAAAACCGCAAAATTTCCCGCCGGACCTTTCCTTATCGCCTCCAGATTGCGCGTTCCCGTGGTTTATGTCTACGTGATGAAGGAAAAAAATCTTCATTATCACCTCTACGCAAGAGTCGCGCAGAACATCAAAAACCGCGATTCTCAAGGCTTGCTCAATTCTTACGTCCAAAATCTGGAATCGATGCTCAAAAAATATCCACTCCAATGGTTCAATTACTTCGACTTTTGGGACGATATTGATTGATTTTCAATATATTTATGGCAGCTATTTCCGCCTTCCGTTCCCAATCTTTTTTGCCCTGCCTTTCCAGCCACAAAAAAAGGATTTCCACTCAAGTCGGGCTGCAAGATTCAACATAGAACAACATTTCACATTAAAACGCAATTTTGTCATTCCGTAGGAATCTCAATTTGGCTTCAGTGAGAGTGATAAAAAATACAATTCATTGAAAAAACAATACGACATACTCGTTATCGGAAGCGGAATTGGTGGACTTGTTTCGGCGTTGGTTCTGGCGAAAGAAGGACTGAAAGTGTGCGTGTTAGAAAAGAATAATCAATACGGCGGAAACCTTCAAACCTTTTCGCGTCACAAATTGATTTTCGATACGGGCGTTCATTATCTGGGCGGACTTTCCGAAGGTCAGAATCTCCATCAATATTTCAAATATCTCGGCATCATCCAAGATTTGAATCTCGAAAAAATGGATGAAATCGGATTCGACAAAATCACTTTCGAAAACGACGAAAACGAATATCCACATTCTCAAGGCTACGACAATTTTGTAAATCAATTATCTAAGATTTTCCCAGATGAGCGAGAGAATTTAATCAGATATGTTGATGAAATTCAGAATGTTTGCAACCAATTTCCAAGGTACAATCTTGTGGGCGACGGAAAATATAATGAAGATATTCTTTACATTAATGCTAAGGATTTTATAGAATCCATCACATCCAATAAGAAATTACAAACCGTTTTAGCAGGCTCCAATTTTCTTTACGCAGGTTCTGAAAAAACGCCTTTATATGTTCACGCTTTGACCGTTAATTCCTACATTCAAAGTGCGTATAAATGTACAAATGGCGGAAGTCAAATCTCAAAATTATTGATTAAACAATTGAGAAGTTACGGCGCAGAAGTCTATAAACATTCCGAAGTTTCAGAGATGATTTTTAACGATGAACTAATTTTGAAATCTGTAAAAACAAAAAGCGAAAAAGAATATTTTGCCAAAAAATTCATTTCAAATATTGAGATTAAAACGACTTTGGATTTGATTGGAAAAGAACATTTTAAAAAATCTTTTACCAAAAGAATCGATGAATTGGAACCAATTAGTTCGTGTTTCAGCGTTTACATCGTTTTGAAGCCGAAGACTTTCAAACATTTTAATTTCAATTATTACCATTACAAAAAAGAAGAAAATATCTGGAGTCAATCCAATTATTCGGAAGAGAATTGGCCAGAATCTTATATGCTTTCGGCAACAGTTTCCAAACAAAATCCGGAGTTCGCAGAAAGTTTGACCATTCTCACTTATAAGAATTACGATGAGGTGAAACAATGGGAAAACACTTTCAACACGGTTGCTGAAGAACACGAACGAGGGAAAACTTATAAAGAATTCAAAACTAAAAAAGCTGAAAAGTTGATTTCAGAAATTGAAAAGAAATTCTCGGAATTGCGTTCTCAAATCAAAGCTGTTCATACTTCATCGCCGCTTTCTTACCGAGATTACATCGGCGGTTACAAGGGAAATATGTATGGCTACACAAAAGATTCGTCCAATCCAATGAAAACAATTTTTTCGCCAAAAACCAAAGTCAGCAACCTATTTATGACAGGCCAAAGCATAAATATGCACGGGATTTTGGGTTGTACGATTGGCGCATTCGTAACGTGTTCTGAGATTCTTGGAAAGGAATTGATTGATGAAAGATTGACTCAAGTTTTAAAGCAAACCGATGAAAAATAGAATTTTACTTTATCTGTTTTTTGTTTTGAATGTCATCTCCTGTGGCGTTTCAAAGTCCGTCAATCACGTTCCGGAAATCAGCCAATATTCACTTGAAATTCCAAAAGTTGAAAAAGTAAACGACTCCACTTTTACATTCAAACAAAATTATCTGACCAAAAATAAACAGCAACTTTGGGAACTTTACATCCACGGAAATCCTTTGCAGTTGGGTTATAACAATGGAGCTTTGACGCAGAATCTGATGCAAAATCAGGAAGCAATTTTCTTTTCCAAGGTTGAAGGTTTTGTCCCATCAAAATTCAAACAAAAATTACTTAATGGTTTTTTGAAATGGTACAATCGGAAAATGTATTTGAATGTTCGTGAAGATTATCAAACCGAAATCTATGGTTTGTCCCAATATTCATCGGACAAATACAATTTTATCGCGCCAAAATACCTTCGCAGTTTGTACTTGCACGGCGCACACGACATTGGCCACGCAATGCAGGATTTGGCGATGGTTGGTTGTTCTTCACTAGCTGTTTGGAATGAGAATACAGAAGACGGCGATTTGTTGATTGGAAGAAATTTCGATTTTTATGTCGGCGACGATTTTGCCAAAAATAAGTTAGTCGAATTTGTAGAACCGGAAAACGGAATTCCATATATGTCGGTCAGTTGGCCGGGAATGATTGGCGTGGTTTCGGGAATGAATAAGGA